>JAZQRP010000141.1:0-14276 GCA_045629685.1 Candidatus Aphodosoma sp.
AAGAAAAAGAAGCTCTCGTTAACTCTGGTTACGAAGAGGTAGAAAATATTATGAACGATTATAACATGGGTTATATTACTAATAACGAACGTTATAATCAAATTATCGACACTTGGACTCGTGTTAATAGCGAATTGACAAGTGTTGTAATGAAACAACTCTCTGGCGACAACCAAGGTTTCAACTCTGTATATATGATGTTGGATTCTGGTGCCCGTGGTTCTCGTGAGCAGATTCGTCAGTTGTCAGGTATGCGTGGTTTGATGGCTAAACCTCAAAAAGCAGGTGCCGAAGGCGGTCAAATTATCGAAAACCCTATCTTGGCGAACTTTAAAGAAGGTCTTAGCGTGTTGGAGTACTTTATCTCTACTCACGGTGCGCGTAAAGGTCTTGCCGATACGGCGTTGAAAACAGCCGATGCTGGTTACCTCACTCGTCGTCTCGTTGACGTTTCTCACGACGTTATTATTACTGAAGAAGACTGTGGTACATTGCGTGGTCTTGTAGCAACCGAAATCAAAAACAACGAAGAGGTTGTTGCTTCTCTCTACGAACGTATTCTTGGTCGTGTTTCAGTTCACGATGTTATCGACCCACTTACAGGCGACCTTATCGTTGCTGCTGGCGAAGAGATCATCGAATCTGCTGCTAAACGTATTGAAAATTCACCAATCGAACGCGTTGAAATTCGTTCAGTGCTCACTTGTGAAGCTCGTCATGGTGTTTGTGCTAAATGTTACGGACGTAACCTTGCTACAGGCCGTATGGTTAACAAAGGTGAAGCTGTTGGTGTTATCGCTGCTCAATCTATCGGTGAGCCAGGTACACAGTTGACACTTCGTACATTCCACGTCGGTGGTGTGGCTTCGAATATCGCTGTTGACAATGGTATCACTTCTAAATACGATGGTCGTCTCGAAATTGACGAACTCCGTACTGTAGATGCCGAAGATGCAACAGGCAACAAATATCAAGTAGTTGTAGGACGTTTGGCTGAGGCTCGTATTATCGACCACAACACAGGCATTGCCCTTACAACACAAAATATCCCTTACGGTTCTAAACTCTTCATCCCTGCTGGTTCTGATATCAAGAAAGGTGATAAGATTTGTGAATGGGACCCATTCAACGCAGTTATTGTTTCTGAGGTTGCTGGTTCGGTTCAATTCGAATCTATGGTTGAAGGTTCAACTTATAAAGTAGAATCTGACGAAACTACAGGTCTTTTGGAAAAAATCATTACTGAGTCTAAAGACAAAACTAAAGCTCCTGCAGCTCAAATTGTCGATAAAGCTGGTAATGTACTCAAAACATACAACCTCCCAGTGGGTGCTCACTTGGTAGTTGATGCTAAACAAAAAGTTAAACCTGGTGATTTGATTGTTAAGATCCCACGTGCCGTAGGTAAAGCAGGTGACATCACCGGTGGTCTTCCACGTGTTACCGAGTTGTTTGAGGCTCGTAACCCATCTAACCCAGCTGTTGTAGCCGAAATCGATGGCGAAATCTCATTTGGTAAAATCAAACGTGGTAACCGCGAAATTATCCTTACATCACGTACAGGCGAAGAGAAAAAATACCTCGTACAATTGTCAAAACAAATTCTTGTTCAAGATGGTGACTACGTACGCGCAGGTACTCCACTCTCTGATGGTGCTATCACTCCTTCTGATATCTTGGCAATTAAAGGTCCTACTGCTGTTCAAGAGTATATCGTGAACGAAGTACAAGACGTTTATCGCCTCCAAGGTGTGAAAATTAACGACAAACACTTTGAAGTTATCGTACGCCAAATGATGCGTAAAGTACAAATCGCTGATGCTGGTGATACTCGTTTCCTCGAAGGTCAAGTAGTTGACAAAATAGAGTTTATGGAAGAACACGACCGTATCTGGGGCAAAAAAGTTGTTACAGATGCTGGTGATTCTACAAACTTTATGGCAGGTCAAATCGTAACAGCACGTAAACTTCGTGACGAAAACTCGGCTCTTAAACGCCGCGATATGCGTACAGTAGAAACACGTGATGCTATGCCTGCAACTTCACTTCAAATGCTTCAAGGTATCACACGTGCAGCTCTTCAAACTCAATCGTTCATGTCGGCTGCATCGTTCCAAGAAACTCCAAAAGTATTGAACGAAGCTGCTATCAATGGTAAAGTTGACCGCCTCGAAGGTATGAAAGAAAACGTTATCGTTGGACATAAGATCCCTGCAGGTACAGGTCTTCGTGAATACGATCATTTGTTTGTTGCTTCTCGTGAAGAGTACGAACGTATGTCTGAAGCAAGTCGTGCCGTAACAGATATTGATGAAGTTTCTGATGAGATGAACTAATAAGTGGCAATTATAATAAAATCCTCTTATTCGTATGTCGAATAAGAGGATTTTTTTGTATCTTTGCAGGCAGAAAAATAATCTGGCTTTAGAAAAATATACACACTCTCATTGTGTGTTTTTTTGCCGTACCCTCAAGCAAGGTGCAAGCAAACTGTACCGTAGAAAACCGCCATTAACTTATACACACTCACAGTGTGTATTATTTGACAAATTTTAAAATTATATGCTATGAATACATCTATTTTACATTGGTTGTCCGATTTTGGTCTACCTGTTTTGACGCACGAATGGCTCTATTGGGTTATTACCGTTACATGTGTGGCATTAATGGTTTATTTTGTTGATTTGCTTTGTCGCAAATTAGTGATACCAGCTATACGAAAAGTGACAAAAAAAACAAATTTTAAGTGGGATGATATAGTGTTGAATGATTCAATGCTCAAAGATATATCGCGTTTAGTGCCTCCTATATTGTTAGCAGTTTTACTGCCTATTATATTTGTGAAGGGGAGCGAGGTGCTTGATTTCGTATTGCGTGTCAATTATATCTATCTTGTCGTTGTAGTTGCTAAACTGGTTTGTACATTCCTGACTTCATTATATGATTTATCTTTGCATCATGAACGCTTAAAAAATCATTCATTGCAAAGTGTTTATCAAATGTTGAAAGTATTGGTAATCTGTATAGCATTGATAATTGTGGTGAGTATTCTTATAAACAAAAATCCTGGTTATATACTTACAGCACTTGGTGCTTCTGCAGCAGTATTGATGTTGGTATTCAAAGATATGATTGTCGGATTAGTAGCTGGAGTGCAATTGTCGGTCAACGATATGCTTCGTCCTGGTGATTGGATTGCTATGCCTAAATATGGAGCTGATGGTGATGTTATAGAAGTAAGTCTTACTACAGTGAAAGTACAGAACTGGGATAAAACTATCACTACTATTCCACCTTATGCACTTGTGAGTGACTCATTTCAAAATTGGCGTGGTATGCAAGAGAGCGGAGGTCGTCGTGTTAAACGTGCTGTTTATATTGATATGCGTTCAATCCAATTTTGTACCGAAAATCAGATGAAAGAATTTGAAGTAAAAGGTTGGCTCGATGGGGTAGAGCGTGTTGATGGATTCCCTGTCAATTTGCATATTTTCCGTAACTATTTAGAGAAATATTTGCGTAATCATCCGCGTGTTAATCAAAATATGACTATTATGGTACGCCAATTGCAACCAACAGCTCAAGGTCTTCCTCTTGAACTTTATTTCTTTTCAGATGGTACAGCTTGGATTCCATACGAGCAATTACAATCTGAAATTTTTGAGCATGTTTTTGCTATGTTACCAACTTTTGGACTTCGTATTTTCCAATCTCCAATGGGTATAGATTTTTCAGGTGAATCTTTTTCTTGATTTTTTGAAAAAAAAAGGCTAAAAATTTGGTAGTTAATTAAATAATTTGTAACTTTGCATCGAATTTAAGATATTGAGGGGACGAGTAGTCCCCTCAGTTCGTAGTATAAAGTGATTATGATACAAAAAGAAATTATTACTAATTTGGTTATCAGTAAGTTGGCTGATACTCGATATTTTTTGGTAGATGTTACAGTATCAGCAGATAATGTGATAAAAGTAGAAATTGATGCTGAAGAAGGCGTAGATATAGACTTTTGTGTTGAATTGAATCGTTTTATTGAAGCAAATTTTGATCGTGAAGTAGAAGATTATGAGCTTGAAGTTGGTTCAGCGGGGCTTACTTCTCCATTCAAAGTGAAACGTCAGTATGAGAAAAATCTTAATAATGATGTTGAGGTGTTGGAGGCTAATGGAATTAAGCATGAAGGAGCGTTGGTCGAAGTTGGTGATGAAACTTTCGCAATAGAAGAGACAAAAATGATACGTAAAGAGGGCGATAAACGTAAAAAGCCTTATACTGAACGTATTGAGTTTAAATATTCAGAAGTAAAATATACAAAATATAAATTTTAATTAATTTGAAATGTGAAATTTGAAATGTGAAATTTGCTTCCAGCCTATTTTTAACATTCAACTTTCAACTTTCAACTTTCAATTTGAAAAAATGGCTAAAAAAGAGAAAGTAAATCTTATTGAAACCTTTTCGGAATTCAAAGATTTGAAGGCGATTGATCGCTCTACATTGATTGCTATCTTGGAAGATTCGTTCCGTAGTGTGATTGCTAAAATGTATGGAACTGATGAAAATTATGACGTGATTATTAACCCAGAAACTGGTGACTGCGAAATTCTTCGTACACGTACTATCGTTGAAGATGATGAGTTGGAAAATGAAAGCATGGAGATTGCTCTTTCTGCTGCTCAAGAAATAGATGAAGATTATGAAGTAGGAGAGGAGGTCGTTGATAAAGTAGAATTTTTAAGTTTTGGCCGTCGCGCTGTTCTTAATCTTCGTCAAACTTTAGCTTCTCGTATTCTTGAACTTCAAAAAGAGGCTCTTTATGAAAGATATGCTGATATTATCGGTCAAGTGGTGACAGGTGATGTTTATCAAGTTTGGAAAAAAGAGGTGCTTATTTTGGATGAAGATAAAAATGAAATGCTCCTTCCAAAGCAAGAACAAATTCCTAATGATTTCTATCGTAAAGGTGAACCTCTGCGTGCAGTTGTACTTCGTGTGGATAATAAAAATAATAACCCTAAAATTTATCTTTCGCGTACTTCTCCTTTATTTTTGGAACGTCTTATTGAACAAGAGGTGCCTGAAATTCATGATGGTTTGATTACTATTAAGAAGGTGGTGCGTATACCAGGTGAACGTGCTAAAGTAGCGGTTGAATCGTTTGATGATCGTATCGATCCAGTAGGAGCATGTGTAGGCATGAAGGGTGCTCGTATTCATGGTATTGTACGTGAATTGCGTAATGAAAATATTGATGTAATCAATTATACTGCAAATCCAAGTCTTTATATTGCTCGTGCACTTAGTCCTGCGAAAGTGCAAACTATCGAACTTGATGAAGAGAATAAAAAGGCAAATGTATATCTTCGTCCAGAAGAGATTTCACTCGCTATTGGTAAAAATGGTAATAATATTAAATTGGCTACAATGCTTACTGGATATACAATTGATGTATTCCGTAACGACGTTGAAGTTGATGAGGAAGATATTTATCTTGATGAATTTAGTGACGAAATTGATGGCTGGATCATTGATGTATTAAAAAGCATCGGTTGTGATACTGCTAAAAATGTATTGTCACTCACTCGCGAAGAGTTGATTCAACGTTCAGACCTCGAAGAGGAAACTATTGATGAGGTATTGACTGTGTTGAAAGCTGAATTCGAAGAGTAATTAATAATTAATGATTAATAATTAGTAATTATTTCGCTATGTGGCGAGATGGTTACAGTTTTTAATTTTTAATTTTTAATTTTTAATTTTTAATTTAAATATTATTATATGGCAAGATTAGGAAAATTAGTAAAAACATTAAAGATTGGTATTGGTACTGCAACAGATTTTTTGAAATCAAAGGGTTTTACTGTAGAAGAAGATTTTAATTCTAAGCTTACAGGCGAACAAGAGGCTTTGCTTTTAAAAGAGTTTGCTACGCCAGAAATGATGGCAGAATTCGAAGCTCAAAAAAAAGAGCCTAAAAAGGCAAAAATAGAAGAGCCTAAAAAAGTGGTTGAAGAGCCTAAAAAAGAGGTGAAGAAACCAGAGGTAAAAATAGAACAAGAAATGCCACAAGTTAACGTCGTGGGTAAGATAGATTTGGCGGCTATTGGTAAATCTAAAACAGTGGAGAAAAAAGAGGAGCCAAAAGTAGATCCAAAAGCAGAGCCAAAAGTAGAACCAAAGGTCGAAGTAAAAAAAGAGGAGCCTAAAAAAGAGGTTGCTCCAGTTAAACCTGAGCCTAAAAAAGAGGAGAAAAAGGTTGAACTAAAACCTAGAAAAGAAGAAAAACAAAAAGAATCAAAGCCAGTCGAAAAAGAAAATCTTGCCAAAGAAAATAAAACAGAAAAACCTGCTGTGAAAGCAGAACCAAAGAAAGAGGAAACTAAAAAAACAGAAGAACCTGTTGCTGAAAAGAAAGAAGATGAAATCTTCACTTATCGTAAGGTTGAGTTCAAGAGCGATATTAAAGTTCTTGACAAAATAGACCTTTCTGCTATAAATAGTAATACTCGCCCTGCTAAAAAATCAAAAGAGGAGTTGCGTAAAGATCGTATTGCGAAAGAACGTCAAGCTGCTGAAGCTCGTCGTAAAGCTCAAAAAGAGGCTAATAAAAAAGCTCAAAAAGAGGGTAAATCTGATGAAGTATTTAGCGTTGATAAACCAAAATTGCAAGGCCCTAATGTGGTTGATAAAATCAATCTTGATGGTCAAAGCAAAGGTGGCGAAAAAGGCGATAAGAAAAAACGTAAACGTATTGGTGGCGAACGCGTAGATGTTAGCAAAGCTATGCAAGGTGGCGGTCAACCTCAAGGTGGCGGTCAAAAAGAGGGTAAGAAAAAAAATAAAAATCAAAAAACTATTCATACTCCTATTGTTAGCGAAGAGGATGTTGCACGTCAAGTAAAAGAGACTTTGGCTCGTCTTACTGAAGGTAACAAAGGTGTGAAAAAAGGTGCTAAATACCGTAAAGAGAAACGTGAAGCCAATGCTCAACGCTTGCAAAATGAGCAAGAAATGGAACAACTCGAATCTAAGATACTTAAACTTACCGAGTTTGTTACCGCTAACGAGTTGGCTGCGATGATGAATGTAGCTGTAACTCAAATTATTCAAACTTGCTTCAACCTCGGTCTTTTCGTTTCTATCAACCAACGTCTCGATGCCGAAACTATCAATATCGTTGCTGACGAATTTGGTTTCCAAACAGAATTCGTTTCTGCCGATGTTGTAAATGCTATCCAAGAAGAAGAAGATAGCGAAGAAGACCTCCTTCCACGTCCACCTATCGTAACTGTGATGGGTCACGTTGACCACGGTAAAACATCGTTGCTCGACTACATCCGTAAATCTAACGTTATTGCAGGTGAAGCTGGCGGTATCACTCAACACATTGGTGCTTACAATGTAACACTCGAAGATGGTCGTCATATCACATTCCTCGATACTCCTGGTCACGAAGCCTTCACTGCGATGCGTGCTCGTGGTGCTCAAGTTACCGATATCGCTATTATTATTGTTGCTGCCGATGATAATGTCATGCCTCAAACAGTCGAAGCTATCAACCACGCTTCTGCAGCAGGTGTGCCTATCGTATTTGCTATCAATAAAGTAGATAAACCAAGTGCCAACCCAGATAAGATTAAAGAATCGCTCGCTGCGATGAACTATCTCGTAGAAGAGTGGGGTGGTAAATATCAATCACAAGACATCTCTGCAAAACACGGTATGGGTGTCAACGAGTTGCTCGAAAAAGTATTGCTTGAAGCTGAATTGCTCGATCTTAAAGCAAACCCTAATCGTAAAGCATCTGGTTCTGTTATTGAATCTTCTCTCGATAAAGGTCGTGGATATGTAGCTACAGTGCTCGTAAACAACGGTACTTTGCGTGTCGGTGATGTTATGTTGGCAGGTACAGCTTATGGTCGTGTGAAAGCAATGTTCAACGAACGTAATCAACGTATCAAAGAGGCAGGTCCTGCCGAACCAGTTATCGTATTAGGTCTTAATGGTGCACCTCAAGCGGGTGATAACTTCAATATTTTTGATCAAGACCACGAGGCTCGTGATATTGCAAACAAACGCGAACAACTTGCTCGCGAACAAGGTCTTCGTACATCTAAACACCTTACTCTCGAAGAGATTGGTCGTCGTATTGCTCTTGGCAACTTCCAAGAACTCAACCTTATTGTTAAAGGCGACGTGGATGGTTCTATCGAAGCATTGTCTGACTCATTGTTGAAACTCTCTACCGAAGAAATTCAAGTCAATGTAATCCACAAAGCCGTAGGTCAAATCTCAGAAAGCGACGTCACTTTGGCTGCAGCATCTAACGCAATTATCGTAGGTTTCCAAGTGCGTCCTTCTATGGAAGCTCGTAAATTGGCAGAGAAAGAAGAGGTTGATATCCGTCTCTATTCTATCATCTACGATGCAATCGAAGAGCTTAAAGCTGCTATGGAAGGTATGCTTGCTCCAGATATCAAAGAAGAGATTACTGCGACACTCGAAATTCGCGAAACCTTCAAAATCACCAAAGTTGGTACAATTGCCGGTTGTATGGTTAAAGAAGGTAAAATCAAACGTACCCACAAAATACGTCTCATTCGCGATGGTATTGTAATCTATACAGGCGAACTTGCATCACTCAAACGTATGAAAGATGATGTTAAAGAGGTTAACTTCGGTTACGAATGTGGTCTTAACATTGCTAACTACAACGACATCCGCATAGGCGACATCATCGAAGCTTACGAAGAAGTCGAAGTTAAGAAAACACTCTAATCAATCAATATAAAAAATAACTAGCGAGTAGCAAGACCAATTTAATATACAACCTTGCTACTCGTTGTTATTATAAGCAGTAAGAGTAAAGCAAAAAATTTTCAATTCTCAATTCTCAATTATGAACTATCTCGATATAATTCTCATCATCCCTCTTGCCTATGGACTTGTGCAAGGTCTTCGTAAAGGCTTAGTCAAGGAAATTGCGGGGTTGTTAGCCATTTTGTTTGGTATTTATCTTGCACGTTATTGGGCATTGCCAGTTTCACAAGCTTTAGTTGACCTCACTGGTTGGACACTCAATCTGTGTACCCCATTGGCTTATGCCGTAGTTTTCATTGCGGTTTCATTGTCAATTACGTTATTGTCGTATATGCTTACCAAAATCATAGGAGCTATTATGCTCGGTTGGCTCAATCGTCTTTTAGGAGGAGCATTTGGTATTATTAAAATGCTATTATTATTAAGTGTAATACTCAATTTTGTGGCAATTATCGATCAATTTATGCCTGTAAAGGAGAAATCAGTGGTGCAAAATTCACTATTCTACAAACCAATTGAAGATGTAATGGGAGTTGTTTTGCCATATCTCAATTTCGAAGATTTCACAACCGCAGTTCGCGAAGGAATAGTCGAACCAACCACCAAAGCAATTGAAGAATTATAATTAATTAGATATAAGAAAATCAAAGGCAATCGAACTAATTTCGATTGCCTTTGTCTTTTTATGTACATTTATTCTTTGTGTACAACACATAGCGTCGTCAATCCACTTTTGTTGCCAATAACAAACAATTTAGGTTCGCTTGTGCCATTATTTTGTCGCAGTTCGTTTATATAAACGGGTTCTCCCAATATAAATAGACTACAACGGAAAGTATCTCCAATTTTCAATTTCGAATTTAGAGCATCTTCTATTCTAAATGTATCATTTCCAATATATTTCAACAAGCACACACGATTAGGTTGCCATGCAATTTTCAATATATCGCCAAGGTCTAAGTTTTTGCTTTCTATGGCGTGAGATAAGATGAAATCCGAGTTGTTGTGTTCTTCTTGTTTAAGCTTTTCTATAAAGTTATCCCAACTTTTATATCCTAATGAGCGAGCTAAAATATTCAGAGTGCTATTTCTTGTTTCATCCACACCATCAATGTATCCCCAAATGCGTTTGAGAGTGGAGGCACTAATCTGCTCGTGAGTGCGATCCCAAATAATACCTCTCAAAAAATCAAAATCTGCAGGCGTTTGTATCTTGCGATTTACCGAATTTTCAATTCTATGACGCAGTTCTAATATTTCCGGACTATTGATATTCATGTTTATTGGCAGTTGATGTTTTTTTCGGATGCAAATTTACAACAAACATTTCTATTTTGCAAAGTTCATTTTGGTTCATTTGCTCATTGGTTGTATTTGCACTTTGTTTATCTTTTGTCGAAGGTATAGTTATCTATAAATCACTTTGCTTCAAGGTTGCTATATTAACGTCAGTTCGATATAAAACGCCGCATGGTATCTGTGTCATCTGTGGGAGATAAAATAATAATTTCCGTGTATTCCGTGTGCTATAAAATTATATCAAACTCACGTTATGTTATGAAAAAAATTTGTATCTTTGTCTGTTGAAAAAATTACTGTTTAAATGAATCAAGAATTAACATCATCCGATTTTTTGCAAGAAAATTTCTTCACAGCAGAAGATTCGGTATCAGAATATGTCGAGCTAACAACTCAAAGTCGTTTCAATCAATTCTATAAAGTGAAACGCTTCGGCCGTTGGTTCATACTCAAAGGCCTTAAACCTGAGTATGCATCAGAGGCGATCTATGTGTCGTTACTTAAAAAAGAGTTCGAACTATCAGCCGAACTCTCCCACCCTAATATCGTAGTAACTATTCTAAAAGAGGACAATCCTCGCATAGGTCCTGCCATCATGATGGAATATATCGACGGCATGACGCTCAACGAGTTTTTAGCAACAAACCCAACCGTCGAACAACGTCAAAAAGTCGTATTGCAACTGCTCGATGCCATGCAATATATCCATTCAAAGCAGATAACACATCGCGACCTCAAACCAAGCAATATCCTAATTACGCGCAATGGATTGAATGTGAAAATTATCGATTTCGGATTAGCCGATGCCGACAACTACGCCATATTCAAACAACCTGCAGGCACTGTATCATACGCCGCACCCGAACAAATGGTATCTGGCTCAACAATTGATTGCCGTACCGATATCTATTCGTTCGGTTTGATACTGCGTGAGATTTTCCCAAAGAAATATAGTGCAATAGCACGAAAATGCACACAATCCACCCCTTCCAAGCGTTATGCCAATGCTGTAGATATTCAGCATGCAATCCACCGACAAACTCAATTACGCAAGTTGATTTTGCCTATAATATTAAGCGTTTTATTATTAACAGCTCTATTCTTCTTATTGTTCAATCGCACCAATGATGCTACCACATATTCCAACCCTCAGCAAGCAATGATTGACGAAGCCTTTACTGAAATAGACAAAATCTATCGTCCTTATATGGATAGTCTCGAGCAAGGCCTGTTCCTATATGAAGAGTTTGCCTTCTTATCACTAATCCAAAAGAGCAAACCACAAGGAGAATTACTACAATCGTATCTTCAACAAATCCCATCAGATAGCCCATTTTATGGCAATTTCATAGCATCGTTCACAGGCTATTTCACAAACGAATATTTCTATCCAGCCGATGAATTATGCAAGCAATTGCCGTCATTTTTCAAAGAACACAACGAAGGACGCATATCCGATTCCGAATTCGAAAAACTTTATGCCGAATACGATGAATTACACAACTTGCAGAACTAAAAAAGTCCGCTAAATTGGTAAACAAAAATGCGCCAAATTAGTAAACGAAAACGCGCCAAATTGGTAAATTGCATTAAAAAATTTGATGGTTGTAATTTGTGTTGGTGATTATGCCTATCGTCGAACAGATGGCGTGTATATTGTTCCTATTGGATGTTTGAGTCCGTAAAATAAATTTACTCTATTTCTATTAAAAAAACATTGAAAATCGGGAGTAGGCTATGGTCAGAGCAACTTTTTTAGTTGCTCTTTTTTTTATCTTAAAAACATGCTCAAAAACAACTAAAATAATTTTGACCTTTTGTTAAATTTAGTTATATTCGTATTTACAATTATCGAACTGATGGGGCATGCAGTTCCGACATATATTTTCATAGAATAACATTATTTACTTATCCCAACTGTCTAAGAAATGTGACCGTTTCACACACAGCAAAGATTAGGTAAGTCAATGATGTTCACGTGTATAGTAGCGTGAACTCAACTTATCGTCTTTGCATAGGTTAGGCCAAATACCTTTAGACAGCAAGAAGTAGAGTTCTCGCTTTTTTGTACCATCAAATGAACCAAAATGAACCAAAAATTCTATTGCACGAACACTAAAAAACATATAATTTTGCAAAAATGGAGCAAACTAAGAGCAGAATGAAAATTTATTTTCAATTATGCCGAGGTGCAGCCCATTTTCGTACTTACAAAATATTAATTTTTTCACACTAAAATTATGATTTTCATTCTTTGGATTTTGCGTCTTATTATGCCTATTGTCAGTTTTGTTGGCATTATAGGTATTATCGGCATGGTGGAAGAAGGTGCTGACACTTGGTTGTGGGTGGTTTCAGGTGTCGTTGCTTTTCTTGGTTTCTTACTTGGCTTGTCAAGTTGGGGACTTACGGTTCCACCTCGTTTCTTTTGGGTCTCTTCGCCACTCGATGCATTCGAAAGTCGCATCACTTCATCATTAGGCTACGCCCTCCAATTCTTCACCATCGTGCCATGCATCTGGCTTATATGCTTTTGGTTGGAATAGTGTTATTTTCAGAATAGTGAACCCTACCTTCAAACAACCTATGCCGAAGAAGAGTGACACATCGAAAAATATAATTGTAATTAAATTTTGACCTATACGCCTAAATTTTTACACTAAATCTATTATTTTCTAGTAGAGAAATTAAAAAAAATAATATTAACCAATTAAATCTAAACATTATGGACGAACAATTTGTAATAACAGGTGAGAAATATACTCGAATACCCGAAGGAGTGCGAGGTATCAATAAAGAGACAATCAAAAGTAGTGGTTGTATTGAGGAATTATACATTCCAAATTCTGTAGAATTAGTAGAATTAGAATCTCTAGATTGTCCCGATCTAACAAAACTCACTATTCCTGCAAAATTTTGTCTTACTACAAAAGAAAGTAACAAATATGCCGTTGCTTATCTTTTGCATAAAAAAGAATCGGTTAAATCAGAGGGAACTAATTTTCTCGATGATTTTATGAAACGAGGAAAGGTTCACGAAGAATATGATTATACTATAGCATTTTTTTCTTTTTTTAAAGATATGCCAATTAAATTGAAAGAACTTGTCATCTATGGTGAAGAAAAAGAATTAGATTTATCTTCTATCAGACTTGAAAAGTGCTTTAGTTATAATAAAAAACCTATAATTCGCATTGAAAACGAGGTAACACACATTGAATTAGGCGATTATCCTAAAGGGTATCAACCTTTGATATACATCAATAATTTCATAGAGAATGTAACAATTGATGCACCTGCAGGTTGGACTCCAGATTGTTTTATATTTCGTGCACCACAGCCTAATCAAAACGAATTGGACGATTCGGCAATCGAACTAACATTAGCCCCAAGATGCAATTTTCATAACGACACTCGATGGAGTTGCCCAATCAAAATAAATACTGCAGCCGTCACCTATATACATCCAGTAGAAATAACTTGCTTTGAAAACGATTATCAAGCCACAAGAATATTACTACTTGGAAACCGTTTAGACGAAATACCTATAGATAAATTTTCTTCTGATTATATGTATCCCTCTATTATTGTGTGGGAAGATATGGAAATTGTTTATAATAAACTAAAATCAAAAGGCTGGAGTTTAGATAAATAAAATAAACACATTTGGGTTAAAGAAAATTTTGTTAAAAATTCATACTGAAGTTATTATATTATATGATATTGGACGATTTGCGTTTAAAAACTGTAAATCTCTCACTTTTCTCAATGACCTCTTTGGTAAGCTAACATGTATTGACGAAGGTGCGTTCTCAGGTTGCACATCTCTCTTAGCTATCCATATTGGAAATAGTGTAATTAGTATCGGAGCGGGTGCGTTTGCAAATTGTGAATCTCTTACATATATTTATTATTATAACACTATTGAACAATGGAAAAAAGTCGAATTAGGCGAATGTTGGAATCTAAATGTTCCTACTAAAATTGTTCATTGCATTAATGATGAAAATGAAGATGTAGAAATAAGTATTTGATCTATTAATTTAAAGCTTATATATAGTATGAAAAAAGGTAATAATCAAAATGAACAAGGACTTGTTGGACTTGTTAAAAAAGATGTCGAATCTTTTTTGAAAAAAAAACATAATTTGTTTTTT
>JAZQRP010000142.1:0-14757 GCA_045629685.1 Candidatus Aphodosoma sp.
CATCTAACTTGTCCGACACATCTAAATTGTCCCAAAAAGCGGACAAGCCCGACTCGTACAATCAGAGGCACCTACATCCTATCCCACAACAAATCAACCACATATACCTAACCCACGATGTTGATTCCATAACAAATTATCGTCGTCTACGCGGACTAATAGGAGGCGTACTCCGCCGAGAAAAAATAAACACAATACTCAAATCCCTCATCAACATCAACAACGACCCAGCCTATACATTCCCTTGGATTTTGAGTCAAGATAATCAACTACCTCAAGCCACTCAAATCTACTTTATCAAAGCAACTCGCAACGCAACAAGTTTCGACCGTCCTGCATACAATCTAACAAGCAAAAACTTCAAACATTTAATAAAAGAGATATTAAAATCAACTCCTAACACAATATTTGGACTTCATTCGAGTTATAAAAGTGGAGACTCTCCCGATATCATACCTGACGAGCAACGCTTACTACAATATGTCATCGAAAATCAACAAATAACAACATCTCGCCACCACTATCTACGCACACTACAACCCGAAGATATGGAATCTCTTATCGATGCCCATATCACCGACGACTTCACTATGGGTTATGCCGACATCGCAGGCTTCCGACTCGGCACTTGCCGCGCAGTTCGCTTCATCAACCCTAAAACAAAACGACTCACATCACTCACCCTACACCCTCTCACCATAATGGACTGCACCTTAACTCACGACAAATACATGGGGTTAAATTATGAACAATCACTACAATATGCCAAAACATTAATTTCAGAAACAAAAAAACACAACGGCGACCTATGTCTTCTTTGGCACAACACTATTTTTACTGAAGAAGACCACAAAAATTTATACTCACAACTAATCAATTTATTAAAATCACAACAATGAAAATAATTACAATAGTTGGAGCTCGTCCTCAATTCATAAAAGCCGCAATGGTAAGTAAAGCCATAATAGACTTTAATAAATCACAAGGATATCAAGCAATAGAAGAACAAATCCTCCACTCAGGACAACACTACGACGAAAATATGAGTCATATTTTCTTCGACCAACTATCAATACCTCAACCTCAATGGATGTTAGATGGCAAAAATAAAACAGTTGAACAATTCTGTGAAATGATATACCCTATCATCTTACAAGAAAAACCAGACTATATCCTACTATACGGAGATACCAACACCACTTTAGCAGGTGCTTTAGCAGCGGAAAAAGCTAATATAAAAATAATCCACGTCGAAGCTGGTCTTCGCAGTTTCAATCTTGCAATGCCAGAAGAATACAACCGCATTGAAACAGACAAACGCTCAACTCTTCTTTTCTGCCCTACCTCTACAGCGGTCAAACATCTTCAAAATGAAGGTATAGTCCAAAACGTATATCAAATAGGCGACGTAATGTATGATTCTGCAATATATTTCGCAAACATAGCCCAAAAAGAATCATCAATCCTTTCTAAACTAAATATATTACCAAAACAATTTAATCTAGCAACCATACATCGTGCTGAAAATACGAACGACATAAATCGTCTAAAAGAAATAATACTCGCCTTTAACATAATAGCAAGACCCGATAAACCAATAATACTCCCCCTACATCCACGCACGCGCACAATAATAGAAAGTAACAATGAATTAAAACAATTGATAAAAACCAATGACAATATTATCATCATCGAACCTATCTCTTTCATCGATATGATAGCTCTCGAATCTGCTGCTCATAAAATATTAACAGACTCTGGCGGAATACAAAAAGAGGCCTATTTCCACAAAACCCCTTGCATTACTCTACGCGACGAAACAGAATGGGTCGAAACCATCGAAAATGGATGGAATCAGCTCGCAGGTTGCAATCACAAACAAATTATTGAATGTTATAAAAACAATCCAACAACAACTACCATAAGCGAATACGGCACTGGCAATGCTGCCAACAAAATAATAGATATAATATGGCAAAAAAAATATTAATACTTTCCGAACCTTTTGCCCCCCCTTCTTTTTTACCTCGAATAGTAAATCTATGCAAAAATCTAAATCCTAAAAAATGGGAACCAGAAATATTTACTGAGGAAATCATTGGCGTGAATTATAACACACCACCATGTCCACTCTACCAAACGCCATATTACTTATCAAAAAATAAAATATATTGGTCATTCAAGTGGTTACTACACTTTTTTTTCCAATACAAAGACGTCAAACTACAACAATTCGTTGAAAAACAAACAGATGTAAATAAATACGACCTAATTTTTTGTAGTATTTCCAATCTATTTCCGATAACAACTGCAGCACGTTTAGCAAAAAAATACAACAAACCTTTAATTATAGACCTTCGTGATATAGACGAACAATGGGGAGAACACAAATATCTTACACACTCCGTTTCAAATCTATCATTTATCAACAATTTCATATACAAACAAATAGAAAAATTAAACATTAAACGCCGCAATAAAGCTTTATTACAAGCTAATGCTATTACCACAATATCACCTTGGCATCGTAATTTCATAAAACAAATTAACACTAATACACACCTAATATACAATGGCTACGATGCCAATGTATTCACGCCTCAAAAATTAAATTCACCGACTTTCGACATCACCTATACAGGTCGATTGATTGACCTCGAATTTCGCAATCCTAATCTACTATTTGAGGCCATACATCAACTCAACAAAGAAGAAAAAATATCACCAAATAAATTAATAATAAAGTGGTATATAGGCTCTACACTAAAAAACGAACTAATCGAAATAATAAAAAAATATAATATACTACAATATAATCATTTTTTCGATTTCATTCCAAACAAAGAAATTCCTCTCCTCCTCAACCAATCTTCTATCAATTTAATACTCACGACAAAATCATCTGACAATGGTCCTCATGGCATAATGACTACAAAATTCTTCGAAGCCATCGGTGTAGAAAAGCCTATACTGTGCGTACGTAGCGACGAAGAATGCCTTGCCCAAACAATCAAAGAAACCAACGCTGGATTAGCCGCTACAAATGTTGAAGAGGTTAAAGAATTTATTTTATACCATTACAACGAATGGCAACAAAATGGCTACACCCACATAAATATAACTAATAAAGAACAATTCTCTCGCCAAAATCAGGCTATCCAATTCGAAAAAATATTCAATCAAATATTATAATGCTATCAATATTAATTCCAACATACAACTATGATTGTTACGATTTAGTTGCAGAACTACATCGCCAAGCCTCCGAACTCAATATTGAGTTTGAAATCATTGTTGCTGATGATTGTTCGCAAATATATAAAGAAAAAAACAAATTAATACAAAAACTTTCATACACTACTTATATCGAATTAAAAGAAAATATTGGACGCTCAAAAATTAGAAATTTTTTAGCCGATAATGCAATATATCCATATCTCCTTTTTATGGACTGTGATGCTGAAGTCTGTAGAAAAGACTATATTTCTAAATACGTCAAATATTGTAAACCAAATTGCTGTATTATAGGAGGCACAAGCTATGACGAACGTGAAAATAATCCTAAATATAGTCTAAGATTAAAATACGGACGACAAAGAGAAGCTAATAAAAACTACCTAAAACGTTTCGTTCCTTTTAATTTTCTAATAAATAAAGACTTATTTAACAAAATAAGATTTAACGAAACTATTCGAGAATACGGACATGAGGATTCGCTTTTTGGTGCGCAACTAAAGCAACACACAAATTATACCAATATTGACAATCCCTTAATCCACAAAGGACTAGATGAAAATAATATCTTCTTACAAAAAACTGAAATAGCAACTAAAAATCTTTGGACATTAACTCTAAATAGTAAACACAAATATTTAATACAAGAATCATCATTATTACAAGCCTACTACAAACTCAAAAAATTACATATTGTTAACTTTATAAATATTTTATTTAGCATTACACAACCTATACTAAAAAAACAACTCATGTCAAAAAATCCATCTCTATTTTTATTTGATTGCTATAAAATTGGATATTTGTGTCATATATCAACTAAAATATGACAAAGTGGCATAATTACGAATTAATTATATAATTGGCACAAAATATGATAATATAAAAGAGGCGCAACATTGCGTCTCTTTCATTTTATAAATATAATAAGAAGAAATAATAACAAATCAGTAGTAACGAATAACAAACTATTAATAAGTCTTGCTACTCGCTACTAACTACTAAAAATCTAAAAAAAACATGAACATCAAACCATTAGCAGACCGCGTGCTCATCCTTCCTGCACCAGTCGAAGAGAAAACAATTGGCGGTATCATCATCCCTGATTCTGCAAAAGAAAAACCTCTAAGAGGCGAAGTTATTGCTGTCGGCAACGGCACTAAAGACGAAGAAATGATTCTCAAAGCTGGCGACCAAGTTCTTTATGGTAAATATGCTGGTACCGAACTCGACCTCGACGGCACTAAATATCTCATCATGCGTCAATCTGACGTTCTTGCAATTATCTAATTATTAACTTAAACATAAGTACAAAATTAATTTATAGGTTTACAAATTACAATCTGTATTTCTAACTCTACCAGGATAACAACTTTTTTCAAGTACATATACCCTAATATTACTAATTAATTCCAAGACTTGTACTTAAAAAACAAAAGTAACCAACAGAAACAATTCAAGTGCGAAAAACTTAATTATCCTATAAACATATTTTGTACTTCTGTCAAAAATAACAAAAAATATGGCTAAAGTAATTTCATTCAACATAGATGCTCGCGATCAACTCAAAAAAGGTGTCGACGAACTTGCTAATGCAGTAAAAGTAACTCTCGGTCCTAAAGGCCGCAACGTAATAATAGAAAAAAAATATGGTGCACCTCACATCACCAAAGATGGTGTATCTGTAGCAAAAGAAATCGAACTTGAAGATTCTATCCAAAACCTCGGAGCTCAACTCGTAAAAGAAGTTGCATCTAAAACTGGTGATGATGCTGGTGATGGTACTACTACAGCTACTGTCCTCGCTCAAGCTATCGTTGGCGTAGGCCTTAAAAACGTTACTGCCGGTGCTAATCCTATGGACCTCAAACGTGGTATCGACAAAGCTGTTGCTAAAGTTGTTGAAAGCATCAAAGCTCAAGCACAAGAAGTTGGCGACAACTACGACAAAATCGAACAAGTTGCAACTATCTCAGCTAACAACGATGCAGTTATCGGTAAACTCATCGCTGATGCAATGAAAAAAGTATCAAAAGATGGTGTCATCACTATCGAAGAGGCTAAAGGTACTGACACAACTATCGATGTTGTAGAAGGTATGCAATTCGATCGTGGCTATATTTCTCCATATTTCGTTACTAATACAGAGAAAATGGAAGTTGAAATGGAAAAACCTTTCATCCTCATCCACGACAAAAAAATCTCTAACCTCAAAGAATTACTACCAGTTCTCGAACCTGCAGTGCAATCTGGACGCCCATTGCTTATCATAGCCGAAGATGTTGACTCTGAAGCATTAACAACATTGGTAGTTAATCGCCTCCGTGCTCAACTCAAAATATGTGCAGTCAAAGCTCCTGGCTTTGGCGATCGTCGCAAAGAAATGCTCGAAGACATCGCAGTACTCACTGGTGGTATCGTAATTTCTGAAGAAAAAGGCATTAAACTCGAAAGTGCAACTATCGAAATGCTTGGTACTGCCGAACGCATCACAGTTAGCAAAGACAATACTGTTATCGTAAATGGTTTTGGTGCAAAAGAAAACATCATGGCCCGCGTAGCTCAAATCAAATCACAAATCACAGCCACTTCATCTGACTACGACCGCGAAAAACTCCAAGAACGCCTTGCTAAACTTGCTGGTGGTGTAGCCGTACTCTATGTTGGTGCTGCTTCTGAAGTTGAGATGAAAGAGAAAAAAGACCGCGTAGATGATGCACTCAGCGCAACTCGTGCTGCTATCGAAGAAGGTATCGTACCTGGTGGTGGCGTAACTTACATCCGTGCTATTTCAGCTCTCGATGGTCTCAAAGGCGAATGCGACGACGAACAAACTGGTATCGAAATCGTTAAACGTGCTATCGAAGAACCTCTTCGCCAAATCTCTACTAACGCAGGCAAAGAAGGTGCTGTAATAGTACAAAAAGTTCGTGAAGGCGAAGGCGACTTCGGTTACAATGCTCGCGCAGACCGCTTCGAAAATATGCTTGCTGCTGGCGTAGTTGACCCTGCTAAAGTGACTCGCGTTGCCCTCGAAAACGCTGCATCTATCGCAGGTATGTTCCTCACAACTGAATGCGTAATCACTGATAAAAAAGAAGAAAACCCAGCTCCTGCAATGCCTCCAATGGGCGGTGGCATGGGCGGCATGATGTAATAAGAATTCATCCCATACCATAAAAGGCAGACCGAATAATTTTCGATCTGCCTTTTATTTTATTTAAATCATTATTATTTATTTTACAAGCATACCTTCTGCTACTGCTTTAGCAATCTCTTCTCCTTTAAGAATTGTTGCAAGTTGAAGAGCAAACTCAATTGTACAACCAGGACCACGTGATGTAACAATATTACCAGAAACCATTACGCGCTCTTTCGACACAAAAGCCTCATCCAATTGGTCCTCAAAACCAGGATAACATACAGCTTGTTGATTACGCAAAAGATGCATCTTACCCAATATAGATGGAGCTGCACATATAGCCGCAATCCAACGTCCTTTTTTATTTTGATCACGAAGAAGTGCTGCCAATCCTTCATGCGCACCAAGATTCAATGTACCTGGCATACCTCCTGGAAGAATAAGCATTTCGGCATTAGTACAATCTACTTCACTAAACATTTTATCCGCTTCAATACGCACTCCATGAGCACCTTCTACCGAACGTTCGTTCATCACCGATACAGTTGTAAGTTCAACTTCTGCACGACGCAAAACATCAATTGTTGCTACCGCTTCTACCTCTTCGAAGCCAGTACCTAAAAATAAATAAACCATAGTATTAGTTGAGAGTTAAGAGTTAAAAGTTAAAAGTTGAGAGAACTATAGTCTCTATAGTTACTATAGCAACTATCAAAACTATAGTTTCTATTGCTGCTATAGCGACTATTTCAAATCAATCAATTCAATCTAAAATTATAAGTAATCGTACCTATTGCTACACCTCCACCTGTCGAGAATTTATTCTTCTTCGCAGCGGTAATTGCAGCATTACGCAATGCTTCATCAGTTATCGTTGTACCTTTTGTCGCAATAGACGCCGAAACAACTGTTCCCGAAGCATCAACACGAATTTCCACCACTATACGCCCTTCTTCATTACTTTGATATGATGGCTGAGCCAATTTGCCCAACAAATTACGCCCATCAAGTGACCAAGAGTGACCTCCTTGCGAACCCTGTCCTGCAGGATTACCTTGTTGTGTTTCCCCTTTAGTTTGACCTTGTCCTTTACCCATATTCTGGAAAGCCGACCCCGCAAGACTACTTACTTGATTCTTCTTAGCCTCTTGCTCTGCTTTAATACGAGCCTCTTCTGCTGCTTTTTCACGTGCAATACGTTCTTGCTCTGCTTTTTCGCGAGCAATACGCTCCTCTTCAGCACGACGCTTAGCCTCTTCTTCTGCCTCTTTACGCTTTTTCTCAGCCTCCAATGCTACTGAAGGATCTTCTTGTGTCATCAAATCCTCTTCCGATGGAGTTGAAACTTCTGGTGCTGCAGGCGGAGGTGTCGGCGTTGGCACAGGTGCTGCCTCTGGAGCTGGTGTCGGTACAGGATTAGGCACACTCTCTCCAAATCCCTCTTCAGCATACCCCAACGAAATCATAACACCCTCATCCATCTCATTTTTGTGAGCTGTCATTCCACAGAACAACAATATCAACAAAATGATGATACAGATTATAGTTGTAGCAACACCCGATTGTATTTCTGATTTCTTTAATTGCATTATTCCTTAACCTTTGTAGCTATCACCAATTTAAGGCGATTTTCATTAGCTATATCAAGTATTTTCACTATTTCACGATAAGGCACTAATTCATCTGCATGTAGAGCCACGTATGTAGTAGAATCTGCCGCATGCACTGTTTGAAGATAAGGTTCTATTTCTTCAAAGTGCACAGCTCGTGGTTCTGAACCATTATCAGCGATACTATATTCTCCTTCTGCAGTAATACCTACCTTCACAATATTTGCCTTAGTTGCAGTCTTTGCCGAACTTTGAGGCAAATTCACTTTCATATCATTTGGAGCCGACATTGTCGATGCTATCATAAAAAACAATAGCAACAAGAAAATAATGTCAGTCATCGACGACATCGAAAATGACGAATCTATTTTATTTGATTTCTTTAAAGCCATAACTTTTTCAATTCATAATTCATAATTCATAATTAAATCCGAATGGCTAATTATGCATTGTGAATTGTGCATTAATTATTTTCCTGCTGCTGGTTCGTTCAACAAATCGAGGAATTCCATACTACGCATTTCAAGACGACGCATCACTTCATTCACACGACCTACAAGATAGTTATATGCAAAATAAGCGCAAACACCCACAATAAGACCAGCCACTGTTGTAACCATTGCAGTATAGATACCACCCGACAATTGACTGAGGTTGATAGTGTTACCACCTGCTTGTTCCATTTCAAAGAAGGCTTTAACCATACCCATTACAGTACCCAAGAAACCCAACATTGGAGCACCACCCGAAATTGTAGCTAACAACGAAAGACCTTTTTCAAGTTTTGCAATTTCGATATTACCTACGTTCTCAATAGCTACCAATACATCCGACATCGGACGACCAAGACGCGAAATACCCTTCTCAATCATTCGAGCCGATGGTGATTTTGTGTCACGACAAAGCTTCAAAGCTGCATCAAGTTTACCATCATAAATATAATCTTTAATGCGATTCATAAACGTAGCATCCTCTTTCGATGCTTGACGTGTTACAATCAAACGTTCAATAAAAATATAAATTGCCAAAATGAGCATCAAAGCAAGGGGAATCATAATCCAACCACCTTTAAGGCACATCTCAAAAAAGTTAAGTTTCACAGACTCTTCAACCATTGGAGCCATTGCATTTAACGTGTCGGTAGCCATCGATGCCACCATTTGTGTTTCTTGTAAAAGTAACATAATTTTATAAAGTTGAAAATTTAAAAATTCAAAGAATCTTACATCTTATACATTAACGAAAAACATAATATATTATTATCCGTAAACCAGCAACTAGTAACTAGTAACTATTTCAAACAGTCTAAATATCTTTTGATCGTCTCTTCCAAGCCAAGATAAAGTGCGTCACAAATCAACGCATGACCAATCGACACCTCATCCAAAAATGGCACACACTCATGGAAATATGCCAAATTATGCAAATCCAAATCATGCCCAGCATTGATACCCAAACCCAATTCATGAGCTGCCACCGCTGCATGCACGTATGGAGCTACAGCAGCCTCTCTATCCTCATGATATTGAGCTGCGTATGGTTCAGTATAAAGTTCGATACGGTCAGCACCCGTACGAGCCGCCGCCTTAATATTTTCGATATCAGTCCCTACAAATATCGACACACGAATACCTTGCGCCTTAAACAAATCAACAAGACCTTTCAAATGGTCAAAATTCGCAATACAATCCCATCCTGCATTCGAAGTCAACACACCAGGCGCATCTGGAACCAATGTAACCTGTGCAGGTTTCACCTTGCTAACCAACTCAATAAATCTCTCATCAGGATTACCTTCTATATTAAATTCTGTTGTCAAAGCTGGTTTCAAATCCAAAACATCTTGTCCTGTAATATGTCTTTCATCTGGACGTGGATGTACTGTAATACCCTGAGCACCAAATCGCTCACAATCCAATGCAACCTTCAATACATCAGGATTATTACCACCACGAGCATTACGTATCGTTGCAATTTTATTTACATTTACACTTAGTTGTGTCATAGTTTTTATATATCAAATTTTATTTGTAACTTTGCGCTAAAGAGTTTTTCTCAAATTGGCTACAAAAGTACAAAAAAAAATCCACACTACAAAATACAATCCCAACAACTTTTAACTTTTAAATATCAATTTTCAAAACTAACAAAATATGCAAATATTAGTATTTGGCAATAAATATAAATTAAAATTCATAAACTTGGTTAAAGAGCTGTTTTTCAAACTCAAAAATCAAGGAGCAACCATATTATTCGACAAAGAGTTTGCAAATCAAATACAAGAATCTGGGCTACTCGACATATCATCGTTCGACACGTTCGACAATGATATCACTGGCGACATAGCTATCAGTCTTGGAGGTGATGGCACTTTACTGGCAACAGCCAATCGCATCGGCAATCGCCAAATCCCTATTCTAGGCATCAACCTCGGTCGTCTTGGATTCCTCACCGATGTGCAAGCACACGAACTCGACAACCTCGATGACATAATTCTCAACCATAAATATAAAATAGAGGACCGCATGGTCCTCCGCGCCGAAATAATTCACAAAGTACAATCGTCCGACCTGTCCGATGATATAACAAGTCCAACAAAAAAAACTCTCAACTCTCAACTCTCAACTCTCAACTATATTGAGTTTTCACTCAACGAAATAGCCGTACTCAAACAAGACCTCTCTTCAATGATATCCATCGACGTAACCCTCAACGGAGAACACCTACACACCTATCAAGCCGATGGACTTTTAGTTTCTACTCCTACAGGTTCAACTGCCTATTCACTTAGCGTAGGCGGACCAATTATGATGCCCGAAAACCACAACCTCATCATCGCACCCGTCGCATCCCACTCGCTCAACGTTCGCCCACTAATCATCCCTGACGACTGGCGTATCGACCTAAAAATAGCATCTCGTAGCCACTCTTACCTCGCATCAATCGACGGTCGCAGTCTCACAATGCCCGACACAGCCACAATCTCAATCTCAAAAGCCGACTACACTATCCGAATAATTCGCCTCGAAGGTCACTCATTCCTCAACACTCTCAAAACAAAACTTATGTGGGGAGCCGACGTTCGCAGCTAATCCCAAATACACACTCTCAGTGTGTATCCAATCCCAAAAAATCCAAAATTTAAATATACTATAGAGATACCTGCAAGCAAGGTGCAAGCAAACCTAAAAATACACACTCTCATTGTGTATCCACAAAAAAACAAAACACTAAAAATATGAAAATAATCTACATGGGAACTCCCGACTTCGCCGTAGAACCACTACGCCGCCTAGTCGAAGCAGGCAAAAACATCGTTGCCGTAGTCACCATGCCCGACAAACCTGCCGGTCGTGGCCACAAAATCCAATTCTCTCCAGTCAAAGAATACGCCCTCAGCGTCGGATTACCAATCCTCCAACCCGTCAATCTCAAAGACCCTGAATTCGTAGAAGAACTCCGCTCTTATCAAGCCGACCTACAAATCATCGTAGCCTTCCGCATGTTGCCCGAAATCGTATGGAACATGCCACCTCTCGGCACATTCAACCTCCACGCCTCGCTCCTACCTCAATATCGTGGAGCCGCCCCAATCAACTGGGCTGTCATTAATGGCGAAACCGAAACTGGTATCACCACCTTCTTCCTCCAACACGAAATCGACACCGGCAACATCATCATGCAAGAAAAAATCACCATTGCCCCCGACGACAATGCCGGCATAGTCCACGACCGTCTTATGATGCTCGGCGCCGACCTCGTACTCCAAACCGTCAACCAAATCGAATCAGGCAACGTAGCATCAATACCACAACCCGACGGCGAACTCAAAGCAGCACCAAAAATCTTCAAAGAGACCTGTCGCATCAACTTTAACACCACAGCCGAATCCGTACGCAATCTCGTGCGTGGTCTAGCACCATATCCAGCAGCTTGGATCGAACTCACGAAAAATTCCTCCCCTGAGTTAGGTGAGGTGGTCGAAGACCAGAGGGGTATGTCTGAAACTACAAACATGAAAATCTACGAAGTCAGCAAAGAACTCTGCACCCCATCTCACCCCGCAGGCACACTCATTTGCGACGGCAAAAAAATCCTAAAAGTTGCGGTACAAGACGGCTACATCCATCTCGACCAAGTCCAACTTGCCGGCAAAAAACGCATGCCAGCCGCTGACCTCATGCGAGGCACCGACCTCACTCAATACCTTATAAAATAAAAAAAATGTGTTGCAATCTTATCAATTGCAACACATTTTTTTATTCAGCTTAGTAACAATTACTCTGCAGATTCAGCAACTACGTTCAAAGTGATAGAAGCAGCAACTTCTTTGTGAAGTTTCACTGTAGCAGTGTAAGTACCAACTTCTTTGATAGCATCTTTGATAACGATAGTTTTGCGGTCAATTTCGTGACCAAGTTTAGCCAATTCTTCAGCTACTTGGATGCTGTTAACAGCACCGAAGATAGTACCAGTAGCAGAAGTTTTAGTAACGATAGTAATTTCAAGACCGTTGATTTTTTCAGCCATAGCTTCAGCATCAGCTTTGATTTGAGCCAATTTGTGAGCACGTTGACGAAGGTTTTCTGCCAACACTTTACGAGCTGATTCAGTAGCGATTACTGCTTTACCTGTAGGAATAAGGTAGTTACGACCGTAACCACGTTTTACGTTTACGATATCGTCTTTGTAGCCCAAGTTAGCTACGTCTTCTTTCAAAATAAGTTCCATATATATTCCTCCAGTTTTATTATTTCAACATATCAGTTACATAAGGGAGCAAAGCGAGGTGGCGAGCACGTTTAACAGCTTGCGCAACTTTGCGTTGGAATTTCAACGAAGTACCAGTGATACGACGTGGAAGGATTTTACCTTGTTCATTCAAGAATTTTTTCAAGAATTCAGGGTCTTTGTAGTCAACATATTTAATGCCCATTTTTTTGAAACGGCAATATTTTTTCTTTGTGTTATCGACTGCAACAGGAGTCAAATAACGTACTTCTTGATTAGCTGCCATAAATTATTTCTCCTCTTGTTTAGCTTTGTTAATACGTTTGTTAGCATATTCGAGAGCGTATTTGTCAAGACGGAATGTCAAGAAACGGAGTACGCGCTCATCACGACGGAATTGCAATTCAAGTTTAGCAACCATTGATGGTTCTGCTTTGAATTGGATAAGTGAATAGAAACCTGTTGATTTCTTTTGGATAGGGTAAGCCAATTTTTTCAAACCCCACAACTCCTCATTTTCGATTTCTGCGCCATTAGCTACCAAGAAACCTTTGAATTTTTCTACAGCTTCCTTCATCTGAACGTCAGACAAAACGGGAGTCAAAATGAAAGCTGTTTCATAATGATTCATCATAATGATAGAATTTTTTGTTAATAAATTATTGATTATTTGTTATTTACGCGAGCCTCACTCCATCACAGAGCACACCTCGCAAAATCGGATGCAAAGTTACAACTTTTTTCCGAAACTACCAAACTTTTGTGTAATAAAATTTTAAATACACATTTTTTCGGGTTATAACCCTAAATTCAACCAATATATATACCTTTTTTCGGTTATAACCGTAAAATTGAGTGTTTTTGTGATGTTTTTCGGATTATAACCGAGAAATTTATGCAATATAGAGATTCTTTTGAAAATTCAAATATTGATTTTTTATTTGAGCTGGATTCATACTTAGCTGTTTTATTGCATCAGATGTTGATCCATATTTCATTTTCTCTTTTCCTAAAATAAGTAGACAGACTTTAGGTTATTTTACTAAATAACTAGACATATTTTCTAAAAATATTGACTTATTCCGAAAAATATAGTCATTACCCTAACATTTTCCGATTCATCAAAATATCTCTTTCTTAACCGATTGATTCAAAAATCGTTATAAACACTCTTTTCACAAAAACGCAACTTGCAGTGCACAACTATTGCAAAACGCTGTTTTTTTTTGTAACTTTGCAAAGTTACATGAACCAAAATTTAGATAACTACCCCAAAAAATATGCAACAAAAAATAGATCTTATTTCGAAACGATTGAATATTAGCGAGAGTCGTGTGGCTGGAGCTTTGCAATTGTTGTTGGATGGTGCTACGATTCCGTTCATTGCGCGATACCGCAAAGAGGCTACTGGTGGATTGGACGAGGTGGAGATTGCTGCTATCTATGCCGAAAACGAGAAAATCGACGAACTCATCAAACGCAAAGCTTTTGTGATGGAGGCAATCGAGGCAGCTGGTGCGTTGACCGACGAGTTACGAGCGAGAATCGAGGCTTCGTGGGAGGTGAACGAAATTGAGGATATATATCTACCTTACAAACAGAAAAAACGCACTCGCGCAACTATTGCGCGTGAAGCTGGATTGGAGCCTCTTGCAAAAATCATAATGTCAGGCAAATGCGACGACATAGAGAAAACGGCTATGCGCTATGTGAACGACAAAGTGGCTACGGCAGAGGATGCTATAGGTGGTGCGCAAGACATCATTGCCGAATGGGTGAGCGAGAGCGAGGCGGCACGCAACGCCGTGCGCCGTTTGTTCGACCGCGAGGCTGTCATCACTAGCCATGTGGTGCGTGGCAAAGAGGAGGAGGCGGCCAACTATCGCGACTATTTTGAGAAACTATACCGTCTATCACGCTGTCCGTCGCACGCGCTGTTGGCTATGCGTCGTGGCGAAAGCGAAAAACTTTTGAAGGTGAACATAGAGATTGACGACGATGAGGCGATTGAACGACTTGAACGAATTTTTATAAAGTCTG
>JAZQRP010000143.1:0-2497 GCA_045629685.1 Candidatus Aphodosoma sp.
ACTAGATGAAATAATATTCCCAATATAGTTACAATTAACTCCTCCTTTAAACGGTTGATTAAAACAACGACAATAAAATAAATTACAATTATATAAATTTATATTATTAGCAGGCGTGTTATTAGATGCACTAACAAAAAATATACAATCCCTATAATTCACCCACCCTGAATTATTAAAATTAAAATTATTAATACCAATATTACAAAATTTAACAAACATTAAAGTGCCAACAAAAGCAAGTTTAGGTAAGTAAGATGAACCAGCCAAATTAGCTGAAGTAAAAACAATCATACTATCCGGAGTCCCTTGTGCCACTAAATGAGAATCTTTTGCCATAGATAAACCAGTTTCATCTTTAAACTTCAATACAGTACCAGGTTTAATAGTAAGAGTAACACCACTAGGCACAGCTAACGGAGATGTAACTATATAATGCACATTAGGATAAAGAGTTAAGTCTTCGGTAATCATACCACCTATTTCAACCCCATTTTCTGCTGTAATTACAAATTCGTGTTCAAGTGCTATTTGCATATTATCGCAAGTTGCTTTAAACAACAATCTGATATGGCGTCCATCTACACAATTTGGATTTACAACAAAACGAATTGGATTAACACTACGATTTTTAGCGTAACTGCTGAGAGGACGACCAAATTCTACTTCTGAATCTAATACTGTGATGATTTCAGGGTCTTCGAGTTCACCAACTTGTAATGTCATTTTGATATTTTCTGCTTGTCCCCAAAAGTTACGCAACACAGGATAGAGCGAAATAGTATCGCCAGCATCAGGGCGACCATCACCATCACCACCAACAGAATCAACCATAACGTAAGAAACAAGTGACAGTTCTGGTTTGCGGTCTTCATCGGTAATATCGTATGCCTCTTTGAAATCTACATTGGCATAACCATTCTGCTTGCGAGTATAAATCAAATCGCCAAACAGAATCTCTTTGCTTGCATACTCTTTACGCTCCAAAAGTGCTGAGATAGCACCAGCTACTAACGGACATGCCATAGATGTACCATTCAACGATTTATATTGTCCACCAGGATAAGTTGACACAATGCCTAAACCAGGTGCACGAAGTTCGTAATTATAGAGTTGTTCTTCACCAAACTCAGAATACAATGGACCATCAGGGTCATAATTACTAAAACCTGCCAAATAGCCCTTTTCATCACCAGCCTCGACACCTAAAACAAACGTAAAAGCAGCAGGAAATAGACGACCAGAACCATGTGATATACATGGATTTACATCTGAAATAGAAACGTGGTCATTCCCTGCAGCCGCCACAAGTACCATTTTAGCATACGCTTTTGCAAGGGCTTGTTCTTCGGCAATAGAGTGTTGATAACCACCAAAACTCATACTAAGCACATCGGCTCCATTGGCTGTAGCATAGTCGATACCTTTAATGATTGTAGCCACGTCGCCAGTACCATCCGACTGCATAACAGCGATTGGCATAATGAGTGCATCGGGATTAGCACCTGTGATACCGATTCCGTTATTACCTACAGCAGCCGCAATACCAGCGCAGTGAGTGCCATGACCATTGAAGTCGCGCACATTAGCTGTTTGATTGACAAAATCCCATCCATGAAGGTCATCCTTGAAACCGTTACTATCATCGTCTTGATCTTCTGCTCCATTAGCCTCAGCCTCGTTAGTCCAAATATTGCCTTCGAGGTCAGGGTGCTCGGTATCAACACCAGTATCGAGAATAGCAATTACAGAACGTTTTTCTGTGATTTTTTTACGATTCCAAAGGTAATGTAAATTCAATGCAGAAAGTCCATGTTGTTGTTTATAAAGAGGCTCTTTACCATAAATATCAGCCACATTAGTTTCGGCTTGAAGAGCATAAACTACATAGTTTGGTTCAGCATACTCCACCTCAGGCAACGCTTTCAATGTCTCAATGGCTTCATGAACTGATTGTATCTTCTCACGATTGAACTTCATACGATAGAGTTTTGACATATCAGTATCAACTACCTCAGCACCATTAGCAGCACGCATACGACGTTGCGACACTTTGCGACCAGTGAGAGGCATAAGTTGATCAACCGTATCTACACCCAAAGCCTCAAGAGCAGCATCGACAGCCGACACAGCCGAAGTTTGAAAGCGACCATTTTTTGCACGAACATTGACACGTGATGTAGGTTTGAACTTCACCAACAGCTCACCCTCACGATAGTCACGATAACGAGAATCGACCTTAACTACCTCATCTTCGTTGTTGCGGTCTTGCGCAACGACTGGCATTACCACAAATAGGGCAATGAGTGCCAAAAATAGGAATGTAAACTTTTTCATGATTATATTGATTTTTAAAATTTATTTATAGAAATAGCGGGAACTCAACTTCCTCGCTTGTATCAGGTATTTGGCGTGACCTCGGTTATACGAATAAGTTAAGCCCACGCTATATATACGCAATGGGCATTTTTTAACTTATTCTTTCATAACCTTAAAT
>JAZQRP010000144.1:0-7641 GCA_045629685.1 Candidatus Aphodosoma sp.
AGCACGCCAATTGCCAGGAGAAATATATGACATCACTTCATTGCATGTGGCAGATGATTATATCCAATCGCAAATGGAGAACAACCCCAATGACTTTGATTTATATGATGCAATGATATTGGCAAGAGAAATGGAGATTGCGTTGTGGTTAGAAGAACATCCAGAAGTTACAAATTATGTTATCTTGGACGATCAATCCACTTTCCGCAAACTCAAAGAACACTTTGTGCAAATTAACCCAAAATCTGGCATTACAAATAAAGATACTGAACGAGTAATAACAATCTTAAATGAATAGCATATGGAACTGATTCAGAAAAACATGAACAAGGTTCAAATTGAAAAACTTCTTCAATCATTGGAAGGCGTAGAAAACTCAAGGGTTTCTTTTTCTAGCTATATCGGTGTTGAAAAGGTTGATGATTTGGTTGTGCTAAAACTTGACACGAAAGGTTTAATTGATAATATGCAGACAGAACCAGCTGCATTTGAAAGTTGGGCATTGATTGTAAGAGCTGCTTTTGCAAGTAAAGGAGCGTTTGTTAAAGTTCGTATAGACGGGGAGAAACCTGAACAGTTGACTGACAAAGAAGAGATGCACTACAATCGCTTTTTATATCGTATAAGCAAGTTTGTTGAGGTATTCGAATGGGCATATACAGACGATTTTGAGAGAGAGATTGCTATCTTTAAGGATGCTCACAGAAATATGGTTTTGAATGTACCAAAGAGCGAGGCAAAAGTAGAGGCCGCAAAGGGCGAAGCTACTATGGAACGGTATTTTTGTGAAGACAATAAATATCTATATGATGAAGGCTGCTTAAATCATCAGTTACCTGTCCGTATATTTGACGACGAAGTAAAGGAAGTAAAAGCGATAACAGCAAGGGGGTTTATTGACGCGTGGGCTATAAAGGGTGAAACTTTTTATGTCTTTGAGTTGAAGTTGGATAACAATCGTAGTGTAGGTGCTATTTCTGAATTGATGTTCTATGTGAATGTGATTCATGACTTGATGGCTCACAAAATTAATATCTTATCTAACAGCAAGCATCGCTCTTTTGATAAGATAAAAGCCTTGTATGACTCCGGAAAATGTAGGGAGATTGTTGGACGTATTATTGCCAGACAATACCATCCTTTATTAGCTCTCACAAATAAAACGATTGCAGAGGCATTCGATAAATATGATTCTGCAATTCATATTAAAATCGAGACAGATATAAATAGTTATATTGATAACTATAGGTTGCGCCAGGATATTGCAATGTCAAAAGAGTTCTTAGAAGAGAAGAAAAGAGAACAGGCAAATATTCTCAAAGAATATCGCGCTTCTCTTTTTGAAAATGCTACTGACATTGGTTATTCTAAAAAGAATAATGAGTGGTTTGATTACATGCTAAATCCGCAATATGGTGACAAGAATTTATATCAAGGTATCCGTAAAGAGGCTATTGAGTACTTCAAAAAGTATGGAATCACGTGGTGGCAATGCATCAATAAACCGGACGAACCTACGAGTCATATGGTCTCATCACAGATTAACTGTCTAAACCACCTATTTGCTTTCCGAGATAAACCGGAGGCGCTGAAACTCATTTTGCAAAAAGCAACTCTTTTGCCTATTAAGAGCATTCTTACATCGCCTATTGACGAAAATGGTTATATTGCTTTTGAGTTCGTCTATAAGAACATGTCTTTAATGTGCGATAATACCGGTAAATATCACGAGAATTATGAGTCGCGAGGAACTAGGTGTACTTCAATTGACGCACTGGTTTATGCTCAATTAGAAGACAATCGGAAAGTTCTTATTCCTATAGAATGGAAATACACGGAAACTTATGACGGAATAGAAGCAATGCCTTCCAGTTGGAAGCGTTATCCTGATTTGGTACGTCTGGAAGACTGTAATTTGAAGAAAGTCTATGACCTATACAGAGCAGACCCTTTCTATGAGCTGATGAGACAAACATTGCTGGTTGAGCAAATCATCCGGCATAAAGACTGCGGAATTGAGGCTGATGGTTATTTCCATATCATGGTCATCCCTAATGAACACACGGAATTGAAGTCTGCCATTGAGAGTAATTACATCCCCACATTGAAAGATCAATCAAAATTCCGCATAATTGACCCACAAGAGTTGTTGAGTCCAATCGCTGAGAATAAAAACTTTGAAAATCTAATCACCTATCTCCAGACTCGATACTGGAAAAAGTAACTTTTTTCAAAAAAAATCTCATTTTCTTTGCGAGGGTGCCACAAGATGGCACTCTCGTATTGTAATTTTGCAGCAAATTTCAAAAATCATACAATTATGCGCAAGATTACAATCAAAAATGTCACCCCCGAAAACAAGTCCAAAAACCGCCTCCAAAAAGTATTCTCCTTTCCGAAAGAAGAGGACATTGCCCGTGATTTATTCGGATGGATAAGTGCTGAGCACCCGCTTACGCTCAACGGCTTGACCTACGATAAGGTCTATTTCGGCATCAAGTTTCCGGTGTTTGCAAAAACAACCGACGGACAACCGTACAATCAGCCCGCGAACATGGATGTCGTGCTGATTAGTGATGACTGCCTTGCCATGCAATGCATCACGAGTTGCCATACCGAGCACATGCACAAGCAGGCTGCCAACTTCGCAGACGCCTATTTCAAACCCTCTTGCTACTACAAGGGAAACCCCTACCGTGCCTCTTTCCTTCGCCAGGCTCTACGTTACAACGAGCAGGCCAATGGTTTCTTCGCCGGTGTTCAGCAGAATATCAGCTTACTGCTCGGTATCACCAACATCTTGCACGACGCTGATGCTTTGGCTTGGTTCAAAGCAAATAATCCATTTATTGAGTCCGAAGTGTTAGCGCAAATTAATCAGAATACCGAGATTATCTTCACCAATCTGCTATATTACTGCCCCGAAATGGGAACAAATATCTATGGTGCTATCCACGCAGAGGAAAAGAGCTATCCATATCTACTCGGCGAATTACTCTTCGACCACCTACAATGTGCATTGGACGATCCTCTGCTCTTGTCCCGTTTCATCACGACTTATCCAGAACTCTTTGCAGAGATACAATCGCAAATGCCAAACGGACTTGCCGAATACCTTGATAACAAATATGTACTTACTAATCATGCATAATATGGAAAGAATAATTGCACAGAATGGAGATGAGATTATGCATATCATTCGAACATCTAAAAACACCCAAAGCGCTTGTTCACAAATTCAAAGACAATTTGAGGTTGGTTACATAAAAGCACAACAAATTATCAATTATCTAAGTATGTCACCTCTGCAAATCCAATCTCAAAGTTCAATGTTTAATGATCTTATTAAAATCCCCGAAGGCTTTGAGTCTTTATCACAATACTTTATCGCCAGAGTGAACGCTGGTGCTGAGTTGCGATATGGATTAGAAAGGGTGTCATGTGACAATGCATTACATGATCGTATCGAACATGAAATAAAACAAATCTGTGATTTAAGGTTTGAATCCTATTTTCTCTTTATTGCAGATCTTCTGCATGAGACATTTGAAAATATGAACATCTATCATGGGCCGGGCAGAAGTTCTGTCGCAGGTTCGGTGGTTGCATATTGTTTAGGGATAACAGATGTTGACCCTCTGAAATTTGGACTGCTTTTTGAACGCTTTATAAATCCAATAGGAGTATCTAAAGTCCAAATAGATATTGATGTGGAATATGATGAGAGGTTGCGCATTGTAGATTATCTAAAACAAAACTATGGAGATGATCAACTGGCTCACCTAATTGACTTGGATCTTCTTGCTCAAAAGTCCGCTATCATACAAGTAGGTAAGGGTTTGACATTTGATATAATAGGGCTTCGAATATTAAGTATAATGAAAGAGTGCTTAAAAAACATTGAGCACAAGTATGGTAGTGAGATCACGAAATCTGCAATGAATCCTCCGAAAGATGACCCGCAGACATTCCGCCTATTTCAGAAGGCTCATACCGTTGGTGTGTTCAACTTTGAATCGGATGAAATGCGCAGGTATCTAAAGATATTGCAACCATCTACATTTGAAGAACTTATTGCACTAAATACCATGTATCGTCCAAGAATAATAGATTGCATTGACGGATATACAAAGCGGAAGCGTGGTTTGGAAGCGATTACATATGATCACCCAATGATGGAGAAGTACTTAAAAGAAACCTACGGTGTTATCATCTATCAAGAACAAGTAATGTTGCTCAGTCAGGAAATTGCGAACTTCACGCCTGAGGAAAGTGATTTATTAGCAAGGGCTATTTGCCATCACAAACGAACTCAACCAGAAACTGCTTGGAAAGAAAAATTTATTAGAGGTGGTATGGAAAATGGATATACGGAAGAATTTCTTGAGAAAATTTGGAGAGATTGGATGAGATGTGGTAATTATCTCTTCAATAAATCTCATGCAGTTTGTTATACATGGCTTGCGTATAAGATGTCATACTTAAAAGCGCATTATCCTGAGGAATTTATGCAAGCCTATTTTACTATTAACGACAAAGTCATATAACATATGGAATGATTCAAAAGGAACTGGAAGTGATTTCAACATCCAATCACAATTTTCGGCACAACTTTCGGCACTCGAAAACTTTTTTCAAAAAAAAAAAAATACACTCACGCTGGAAGCATAGTAAACACTACACTTCCCGCGTTATATATATACCATTTTACTCTCCATATTCTCAAACCTTCGGCACAAAACTACCAAAATGCCGAAGATACGGCATTACTATAATATATAGAGGCATAAACATTTGACACACAATCGCTACAGATAAGGCACAACTAGGCGATAGATGTGCTATAGTGGTCGCGAAGTGGTCGCGTAGCCTGCGGGAAACTTGAAAGCGACCTAAAAGCCACCGAAAGCCCATAGAAGTCCCACAGATCTCCTATGGTGGTCCCCTAATTTACAAGTCGCTTTTCCTATACCAAAGGTATACTAAGGGTATACAAAAGGCAAGTATATATTGAAAAAGCACAAAAATATTTGCACAACTCAAAATAAATCACTACTTTTGCAGAGAAAATTAGAAAGTTAGTATTAAATAGCACATTCACATGTTCAGAAAAGAACTCTCATATTATTTCTCGACGCCAATTGCGTATATCGTGATTGGGTTGTTTCTGTTGGCGGTGAGTTTGTTCTTGTGGGTAATACCAGGGCAATGGAATATTATTGAATCGGGTTACGCGCAAGTAGATGGACTCTTTCAGATTGCGCCATGGTTACTCATGTTGGTATGTCCTGCATTGACCATGCGACTCTTTGCGGAAGAACGACAGAGTGGCACATGGATATTGCTTCGTGCACAACCAATCTCATTATGTAAAATCGTTGTCGGCAAATACATGGCAGCATTCGTACTGACCGTAATCGCATTGCTTCCCTGCATTGTACACTACTTTCTTGTATTCTATATGGCAGAGCCAATGGGCAATATTGATAGTGGACAATTCTTTGGGTCAATGATGGGTTTGGTTTTTCTAAGCGCCACTTTCACTGGTATTGGTATGCTATGTAGTACACTCACTACAAGTCAATTAGTAGCGTTTATATTGGGTGCGGTGAGCTGTTTTGTGCTATACTGGGTAGTGCTGCAAGACCACTATAGCAGTATCTCACGTGGCGTGGTGGACATGAGAGATGTAGTGTTCTTCCTGAGCGTGGCAGTAGCAGCGATAGTAGTGAGCATAGTAGTACTGGATAAAGCAGGGAAGAGATAATAAAAAAGACAACAGGAGTCTTATACAAGAAGACAACTTAAACAACAATTGCGCGGACCAACATTGTCCGCGCTTTTGGGAAATAGGTTAGAGCTTACAGGAAAAGTATGACACGGATTGGATTATTAAGTGATACGCACGGGTATCTGGATAAGCGTGTGCTGGAGCATCTTGCTCAAGTGGATGAGATATGGCACGCAGGCGATATAGGTAGCATGGAAGTGCTGCAAAAACTGCGTGAGTTCAAACCTACACGCGCAGTGTATGGCAATATGGATAGCGGTGATGTGCGCTACTCACTGAGCGAGTTCTACCGATTTCGCGTAGAGGAGGTGGATGTGCTGATGACCCATATCGGCGGATACCCCGGCAAATACAATCCGTGGCTATTGCCTATGTTCCAAAAAGAGACTCCCCTACTCTTCGTATGCGGGCATAGTCATATACTGAAAGTGCAATATGATAGCACATGGCAGATGCTGACTATGAATCCTGGCGCAGCCGGTAAACAGGGTTGGCAAGTGGTACAGACACTGCTGCGATTTGTGATTGATGGTCACGAAATTCGAGATTTAGAGGTCATTGAACTCGAAAGAAAATAAGGGTAAATATGTTATTAAACATTTTTTAAGGCAAAAAAGCGCAAAAATGTGTTGCACAACATAAATTTCGACTTGCACAGAAGTGAGAAAAGCAGTACCTTTGCAACGGTTTTAAAAACCAACCCAATCTTTTTTGTACCTTAAAAATCAAACAGACTAATACCTTGGAAAAATAGTCGTCGGGAGACGACTTTTTTCTTTTATTGCTATCTTATTTTCACCCAAATTGGCACCTCATAGGTTTCGAAACCACTCGGTTACCACTCTGATGATCCCCGTACCTTCCTTCACCTTTTTTCCTGTAACTTTTTCAATAGTGTCCCATAAAAATCAGGAACATTTATATAAAACAAAAATTGTTCAAAATTAGACCGAAAATTATCGAAAATTTGATTTTGCGCTACCAAAATTGCAGTTGTATTAACCAAAATTTTCTAATTTGTATATAATTTGTAAATCAAATCGTCGCACACAAATCTTCCTTGTAACTAACTAATTTTCAACAAGTCAAAGAATAATTTATAATTTTTTAGTGGACAATAGTGACTTTTTTTATAGTTTTCTATCTTTGAGAGATATTACATTAGATTCATATACAGAAAAGCCCTGTGGCGAACCACAGGGCAGGATTGAGAAATGAATCTTAAAAGGGATTAGTAATTCTACAACAATTCAGTCATATAAACAGGAATGAGTAATGTCTGTTCGTCCTTCCGCAGGTCTTTGGTATATATCAAATAGCGACTATGCACGCGTGACGAATATTTTTCGCAAAAAGCATCCAACGATTTATGTGTTTTATAGCCCTCCGACTTCGCTTCTATCGGATGTATCTTAGTTCCGCGCGACAATAGGAAATCTACTTCATAATTATGCTTATTTTCATCTGGGAATGTGTAATAGTTGCCAAAGGACTAATCATCTAAACTAATAACACCCTTTGAGATTAGGTAGCGTATTCTGTGGTCTTCCACTTTATATACATTCTGACCGTCTGGTGCAGTTTCATCCAATAATTTTATCAATCCTATTTTTTCCATTTCGATTATATATCTTTGAGCATTTTTTGAATTTAATGCTAATGGTTCTAACATCATTTGTATTGTAAATGTATGCTGTCTTATTCGTAATAATTTATTTATCCATGATATTAAATCATTACGCCCTTTAGAAAGTAATGATTCATAATCGAATTTTTTACAGAATAAAATAAGTCCTTTTGAAATTGATTTTTCATCAAAACTATTCTTTTCGTTAGAAAAATCACAAATG
>JAZQRP010000145.1:0-2159 GCA_045629685.1 Candidatus Aphodosoma sp.
TAAAAAGCAATTTTATATATTGTTAATCAATTAAACCTATCACAATAAACAAATGTAAAACAATATATAATAAGATGGCACTTCTACTCTATTCTATCAATATATTATTGTTAAAATACTATATAAAATTACAAATGTAAAATCATTTTACCGTGTTGTGGATTTACATTTGTATATTACATATAATTTACATTTGTCAATATGATACAAAAAAAAGGACTACCCTATAAAGGATAGTCCTGTGTGATGTCTATTTTAATTATGATAAATAGAATTCTATTCTTTTATTATAACGCAGACTCTTCGTTAATATTTGAGTCAACCAAGATACGACCACAATATTCGCAAACAATGATTTTTTTACGCATACGAATATCGAGTTGGCGTTGAGGTGGAATTTTGTTGAAGCAACCACCACAAGCATCACGCTCTACTGTTACTACAGCAAGACCATTGCGTGCATTTTTGCGGATACGTTTGAAAGCTGTCAAAAGACGTTCTTCAATCAAAGATTCCAACTCTTTTGATTTCATGATGAGGTTTTCTTCCTCTTGTTTAGTTTCAGCTACGATTTCATTAAGCTCAGCTTTCTTTTGTTTAAGGTCAATTTTACGCTCTTCAAGGCGTTCTTCAGCATTAGCCAACTCCTCAGTTTTAGCTTTTATCTCTTTGTTGAAATCGTTGATATGTTTCTCGCAAAGTTCAATTTCAAGAGATTGATATTCGATTTCTTTAGTAAGAGCATCAAATTCGCGGTTGTTGCGAACATTGTTTTTCTCTTCCTCTTTTTTAGCAATTTTAGCGCGTGCCTCTTCGATAGTATTTTTTCTATCAGAAATATTTTGACTGAGAGTTTTAAGGTCATTTTGACATTTCTCAATACGAGTTTTAAGACCGGCTACTTCATCTTCAAGATCTTGAACCTCCAATGGCAATTCACCACGGATAGTACGAATCTTATCAATTTCAGAAACAACCATTTGTAGATTATAGAGCGCTTGAAGACGTTCTTCTACAGAAATTTCTTTAGTTTCAACGTTTTTTTCTGTCATATTATTTAATTTTTTAGTATTTATCTATTTGTTATATTCCTAATCTTCAGTAAGATAAGAATATTTAACAGGGCTTTTATCGCACTCTGCCATTAAGATTGCAAAGTTAATAAATTTTTTTGAAATTTGTTCATAAAAAACCTCTTTTATGCACTGTTCTGATTCAAAATGTCCAATATCTGCAATAACAATCTGATTTTCAGTATTAAAGAAATCATGATATTTCACATCAGCAGTGATATAGATGCCAGCTTTCTCTCTTATCGCATGAGGGATAAACTCAGCTCCAGAGCCACCACATAGAGCCACTCGTGAGATTAATCTGTCGGAAGTTTGAGTGTGTCGAATGTATTGTACATTCAATTTATCTTTGATATAATGCAACATTGCGATTTCGGTAATTGGCTGTTCAAGTTCACCAACACAACCAAGACCAAGTTGTTCATAATCATTCGCTAAAGGCAGTATATCTATAGCAGGCTCCTTGTATGGATGGGCTGCGTGAATAGCTGCGACTACCCTGCCAGATTTATCTTTTGGCACAACCATCTCAAGACGAAGTTCTGGCTCAGTGTGCAATTTGTCTATCTCGCCTACAAACGGATTACAACCTACTTGCGCTCTGAATGTACCATTGCCTTCCGACGAATAAGAGCAACAATCATAATTGCCTATCGTTCCCGCTCCAGCCGACCACATAGCTTGTCGCACCTGTTCGATGTGCGATTGAGGCACGTATGTCACAATTTTGTAAAGATAATTCTCCTCTGGTGCCAATACACGAATATTCTTCAAGCCCAACTTCTGTGCAATGCGGAAATTTACACCACCCATACATTTATCCATATTCGTATGCGCCGAATATAGTACAATATTATGCTGTATTGCCTTAATAATCACTCGCTCAATATAGTTGCGACCAGTCAATTTTTTTATACCTTTAAAGATCAAAGGATGATGCGAAATAATAAGGTTAGCTCCACGCTCAATAGCCTCATTAAGTGTCGCTTCAGTAATATCAACGCACAACAAAACTGCCTTCACCTCTTGACTCATGTCACCCACCTGTACACCACTATTATCCCACGACTCCTGATAAGCCAACGG
>JAZQRP010000146.1:0-1761 GCA_045629685.1 Candidatus Aphodosoma sp.
ATGAATAAGAAACTCCTGAAGCGCCAAAGTGTTGACACGTTTCTTGTTGCGGTCAACCAATTGTGCATTTTTACTTCGCTCAAGGCTCTCACTAACACTGGAGGGGTTCATACCTAAGGACGCAGCTAATCCACGACAAGAAAGATCTTTGCCATCTTGCGTCATTTTCTTTAAAAGAACCAATAAATCTTGTGGTTTCATTGTTTTAAGTATCAATGGTTTATAGAAAAGTGTTATCCGTTCGTGAACAGATTACACAAATCCGCTGCAAAGGTACTGCTTTTTTTTAATTTGTGCAAGAAAATAATGGAATTATTTGTATTTTAAAAGTGTTTTTCATGAAATTATGCAGAAAAAAGTGCGCAAATTTAAAGTTGTACTTTAAGATTGCGCAAATTTTGCGTGATGAAGGTTATAGTATAAGCGTTTCGGACGCAATTTGAACTGGTGACAAATTGTCACCGGTTGACCGGCTGCTTGTTTAATACAACTTTTTTTTATATTTCCAAATCACTAGCAAACCGCGCATTGATCAAAGCCTGGAAATCAGTTGTTCGTGCCAACTGCGCACCTATGTCAGTGGCCATGCGTTTGGGGTCAGGTATGATACCTACACGCCATAAATCCAAACGATCAGCGTCAAAACAAGCATCAATAGTAGGATCACCCGTCTTATGGGTCGTGGTATGAAGGCGGCAGGCTTCGCAGAGAAGATCGAAATCTTCATCTGAAAGTTCTTTAAGATATGTATGCCTTAAAGTCTTTATCCATTCAGCAGCCCGTTTGCCATGATGGATATCGGTATAATCATCAACACGACGAGAATCATGCAGATAGGCAAACAACTCCACAACGATAGAGTGAACTTCTGGCGTCAATAACTTTTGTCCATTGTCATATACGCGGTCCCAATGCTCCAATCCATGTACACTACCCAGAGTCCAACTCGAATGAACATATGCCCGAATATCTTCAACTAGTTGTTTCATAGAATTTTTATGCAAAGATACAACAATTTTTCCAAATTTCCAAATATTAGAAATCGTTATCCTCATACGAATCGAAGCCAGACATGCCATCGTTGTCATAGTCGCCACAATCCCAGTCCTCGCGAGAGGTCCAGTTGCCCGAACCACTAGCACGATGACGGCGACTCTCGCTAATGCTGCGATAGTCTTCCCCGTTGAATTGATTAGAGGAGCCACCAAATAGAAAATCAAATAGTCCCATAAGTTTGATAGATAATAGTTAATAGTTGATAGTTTTTATTGCTCCTTTTGTTGGTAAACTCGAATACGACAAGCCCTACAAGATAGTGACCTCAAGGACATACCAAACCGTGATTATCACATGAAGCAAAATAATTAATAAACCAAGTAAATCATCCATAGTGCTTGAAATTAAGTTGGTACAAAAATTGAGCGCAGACTAGAGGCGTATAATGAGATGTTATTACACCTCCTTTGCTTTGACGAAAATGCCGATATGCACCTGCTGTTCGGGATGGGCGGTAGGGTCCACCCCCTGCACATACACCTCAAACAAATCATCATGACCCAAGTCAAGCATAGTAGCTAACTGTTCGTTCTTGCTAGATGGCACATAACCAATATGCTTATCGCCATAGAATATAGCTACTGCGTCATGGTCATAGGCATTCTCATCCTCACGCACAAGCAACAGAGGCGTACCAATCTTCAACTCGTTGAACACAATACAACCTTCATAGTGACTAAATGCAGCCACATTACAACTCAAGAA
>JAZQRP010000147.1:0-4406 GCA_045629685.1 Candidatus Aphodosoma sp.
GAACCATACTATTATACACAAACAAACAAAATTCAAGAAGCATATTATAACGAAAATATATGGCCAGATTGTTTATTAAAAACAAAAAAATATATTAACACTGAAGATAATTACGATAAAGTAGAAGAAAAAAGAAAAAATGGAACATATAAAGAAGTTAATAAATTAAATAAATTCAAACGACTTGATGCTGCTCAATTAATAAAACATCTACTTGGACTTTATAATAATAAAAAAGAAAAAGAGGTTCATCTAATATATATCTACTACGATGTACCAGGAAATATGGGAGAAGAACATAGAAAAGAAATAAAAGATTTTTCTGAAATAATAGACGATAATATAAAATTCACTGCTATAAGTTATCAAGAATTAATTTTTAATCTCAACAACTTATTAGACAAAAATAAAGAGAATGAAAAATATTTAGACTACATAAACGCACGATACCTATAATATGCCACAATTCACACACTTACACGTACACACCCACTATTCTATCCTCGATGGTATGTCGAAGGTGGGCGACCTTATCGATAAATGCAAGCGCACCGGGATGAATGCCATTGCTATTACCGACCATGGTAATATGTTTGGTATAAAAGAGTTAGTGGATACTGCCGCTAAGGTTAATGGAAAGGTTAAAGATGCTATAAAAGACCTAAAAAAAGAGCTTAAAAAAGCTGAAGAGGAAAACAACACTGATAGCATCAACGAAATAAAAGCTAAAATAGAAGCCAAAGAAAAGGAGTTTTTCAAACCTATCATAGGTTGCGAGGCATATTGTGCTCGCCGTTCTTTGCACAATAAGGATAAGGATTTTAAAACTATAAATCCTGAAAATGGCAAAGAACAGATTGTGGATGCATCGGGCTATCACTTAGTGCTTTTGGCTAAAAACCCTAAAGGCTATGAAAACCTTTGTAAAATAGTGTCGATGGCTTGGATTGATGGATATTACCGTCGTCCGCGTATTGATAAAGAGATACTTAAGGCTCATAGTGAGGGACTTATAGTATGCTCGGCTTGCTTGGGTGGCGAAATACCACAACACATCATAGCTGGCAATATGGATGAAGCAGAAAAGAGCATTATGTGGTTTAAAGAGGTGTTTGGCGACGACTATTATCTCGAAATCCAACGCCATAAGACAGACAAACCAGGTGCAGACCAAAACGTATATCAACGTCAGAAACAGGTAAATAAAAAAATACTTGAATTGGCTGAAAAGACTAATACAAAGGTGATTGCAACAAATGATGTGCATTTTGTTGAAGAGGAACACGCCGAGGCTCACGACCGATTGATCTGCCTTTCGACAGGCAAGGACCTTGACGACCCAAATCGTATGCGCTACACCAAGCAAGAGTGGTTGAAAACCCCAGAAGAGATGGCAGAGATATTTGCCGATGTGCCTGAAGCATTGACTAATACGATGGAGATTGCAGACAAAGTGGAGGTATATAGTCTAGACCGCGGTCCGATCATGCCTATGTTTGACATCCCTACCGAATTTGGCACAGAAGAGGAGTATCGCCAAAAATTCAGTCACGAAGATCTTTTCAATGAATTTACACGCAACGAAAAGGGCGAAGTGGTGATGAGCCAAGAAGATGCTGAGAAAAAGATAAAAGCTATTGGTGGATACGAGCGATTATATCGTATTAAACTAGAAGCAGATTATCTTCGCAAACTTGCTCTTGATGGAGCAAAAATGAGATACGGAGACCCTGTGCCAGACGACACGATGGAACGCATTGTGTTTGAGCTGCATATTATGAAAACAATGGGTTTCCCTGGTTACTTTTTGATTGTGCAAGACTTCATATCTGCTGCGCGCGGTATGGGAGTATCGGTAGGACCAGGTCGTGGTTCGGCAGCAGGTTCGGTGGTGGCATATTGCCTAAAAATCACTGACATAGACCCATTGAAATATGACTTACTGTTTGAGCGTTTCTTGAATCCAGACCGTATTTCGTTGCCCGATATTGATATAGACTTCGACGATGATGGTCGTGGCGAGGTGTTGCGTTGGGTGACTGAAAAATATGGTAAAGAGAAAGTGGCACACATTATTACATATGGTACAATGGCCACAAAATCGTCAATTAAAGATGTTGGTCGAGTACAAAATGTTCCACTACCTGATGTCAACCGTTTAACAGGATTAATTCCCGACAAATTTGGTGAAGATAAAGCCGATCCAAAAACAGGTAAAGTACCTAAAGTAAATATCAAAAACTGCTTGAAGTATGTGCCAGAATTGGCTGAAGCGCGCAATGGAGATGACCGCAATCTTGCAGACACACTGAAATATGCCGAAATGCTAGAAGGCACTGTACGTCAGACAGGAGTGCATGCCTGCGGTGTAATCATTGGTGCCGATGACCTTAAGAAATTTGCTCCTTTATCAACAGCTCAGGATAAAGATACCAACGAAGATATGTTGGTTACACAATACGAAGGCTCGGTGATTGAGTCGGTAGGTTTAATTAAGATGGACTTTTTGGGGTTGAAAACATTGTCAATCATCAAAGAGGCATTGCGCAATATCAAGAAATCGAAAGGTATTGACATTGATATAGACAAAATACCTATCGACGATGCTGAAACCTATAAATTATATAGTGAGGGTCGCACAATTGGTACGTTCCAATTTGAGTCGCCAGGTATGCAGAAGTATTTGAAGGAGTTGCAACCTTCGGTATTTGAAGACCTTATTGCGATGAATGCCTTGTATCGTCCGGGTCCGATGGATTATATTCCGCAGTTTATTGCGCGTAAACATGGTCGCGAGCCTATTGAGTATGACTTGGATTGTATGGAGATGTATCTTAAAGATACATACGGCATTACGGTATATCAAGAGCAGGTGATGCTTTTGTCGCGCTTGTTGGCTAACTTTACGCGTGGTGAGTCGGATGCATTGCGTAAGGCGATGGGTAAGAAGTTGCGCGACAAGCTAGACCAAATGAAGCCTAAATTTATTGCTCAAGGTCAGGGCAATGGTCACGACCCTGTGAAATTGGAGAAGATTTGGGCGGACTGGGAGAAATTTGCGTCGTATGCGTTTAATAAATCGCACGCTACGTGCTACTCGTGGGTGTCGTACCAAACAGCTTATTTGAAGGCGCACTACCCTGCTGAATTTATGGCAGCCAACTTGACTCGAAATAAGGACAATATTTCGGATGTGACCAAATTTATGGACGAATGTAAGTCGATGGGATTGCTAGTGAAGGGTCCGGATGTGAACGAGTCGGAATTGAACTTTACTGTAAATCAGAAGGGCGAAATTAGGTTTGGACTTGGTGGCGTGAAAGGTGTGGGCGAAGGTGCAGTAGAAAGCCTTGTAAATGAACGCAAAAAGAATGGCCCGTATAAATCTATATACGACTTCATCGAACGTGTCAATCTTACAGCTTGCAACAAAAAGACTTTAGAGTCATTAGCTCTCTCTGGGGCATTTGATTGTTTCGAAGATGTAAAACGCGAGCAATATTTCGCGGTAAATCCAAAAGGAGAACAAACCCTCGAAACACTAATTAGATATGGTAACCGCTATCAACAAGACAAACAAATGAATACAAATTCATTGTTTGGAGGATTTGATGACGAAACACTCGAAATACCAAAACCAGAAATTCCAAAAACAGAACCTTGGTCAACCCTAGAACGTCTTGGTAAAGAAAAAGAGTATGTAGGAATCTTCCTATCATCTCACCCACTTGACCAATATCGTGTACCTATTCAATATGCATGCGTCAATTTGAATCAAATTGACGACATGAAAAAGAATAGAGATGCTCAAACATTTACAGTAGCAGGTATCGTAACGGGATGTCGTGAAGGTATGACTAAAAAAAGTACACCTTTCGGAATTTTAACATTACAAGACTATACAGGAAGTTACGAATTTCCTCTCTTTGGTAACGACTACACATCTTATCGAAATTTTCTAAAAGAGAACCTATTTATTGCTATAATAGTAAAAACCCAAGAACGTGGTAGCGATTGGAAATACCCAAGTAAAAAAGATGACAATACACCTAAAGAGTTCGAAACCAAAATATTGAAAATGGAACTACTCGAAAATGTAGCAACCAAACTTGTCAAAAAAATAACAATCGCACTCCAATTAGGCAAAATCAATGCAGAATTAACACACAAACTATTAGGAATATTAGATGGTAATAATGGTGATACAGAACTATTCCTTGAAGTACACGACCCAGAAAGTCGCAGTAATATCAATTTAAGGTCTAAAAAAATTCAAATCAATCCAACCAATCAACTAATCAATGAATTAGAAATATTAGAAAAAGAGGGTTCAATAAAATTCTGGATTAACAACAACAAAATCATTAGAAATGAGGAGTGAAGAGTGGAAAATCAAAAATAAAAAA
>JAZQRP010000148.1:0-17353 GCA_045629685.1 Candidatus Aphodosoma sp.
CACCTTTGTTTTTGAATGAAGAACCACAGATGATTGGGTTAATTTCCATTCCGAGAGTAGCTTTACGCACTGCAGCGCGGATTTCATCTTCAGTGATAGTTGAAGGATCTTCGAAATATTTTTCCATCAAAGCGTCGTCGAAAGAAGCGATAGTTTCCAGCATTTTATCTCTCCACTCTTCTACTTCAGCAACGAGGTCAGCTGGGATTTCTTCTACTGGGTAGTCAGCACCCATTGACTCATCGTGCCAGTAGATAGCTTTCATACGGATAAGGTCAACTACACCTTTGAAAGTTTCTTCAGCGCCGATTGGAATTTGGATTGGGCAAGGATTTGCACCAAGAACTTCTTTGATTTGAGTTACAACATCGAAGAAGTTAGCACCTGAACGGTCCATTTTGTTAACGTAACCGATACGAGGTACATTATATTTGTCAGCTTGACGCCATACTGTTTCTGATTGAGGTTCAACACCACCAACAGCACAGAAAGTAGCCACAGCACCATCGAGGATACGGAGTGAACGTTCTACCTCTACAGTAAAGTCAACGTGGCCCGGAGTGTCGATCAAGTTGATACGATATTGTTTGTTAGCATAGTTCCAGCGAGTAGTAGTAGCCGCTGATGTGATAGTAATACCACGTTCTTGCTCTTGAGCCATCCAGTCCATAGTAGCTGAACCATCGTGAGTTTCACCGATTTTGTGAGTCAAACCAGTATAGAAAAGGATACGCTCAGAAGTTGTAGTTTTACCGGCATCGATGTGAGCCATGATACCGATATTACGAGTGAGTGATAAATCGTGTTTTGCCATTTTCTTACAAAATTAAGAATTAGAAACGGAAGTGTGCAAAAGCACGGTTAGCGTCAGCCATACGGTGGATTTCTTCTTTACGTTTGAATGCACCACCTTGGTTATTGAAACCGTCAACGATTTCTGCAGCGAGTTTATCAGCCATTGAGCGACCTGCACGTTTACGAGCGTAAAGAATGAGGTTTTTCATAGAGATTGACTCTTTACGATCTGGACGGATTTCTGTAGGAACTTGGAAAGTAGCACCACCAATACGACGAGATTTAACCTCAACTTGTGGAGTTACGTTTTCAAGAGCTTTTTTCCAAATTTCGAGAGCAGATTTTTCTTCGTTTGGAAGTTTTGTTTTTACGACTTCGAGAGCACCGTAAAATATGTCGAAAGCAATAGATTTTTTGCCATCATACATGAGGTGATTTACAAATTTAGTCACCTTAACTTCGTTAAAAACTGGGTCTGGAAGAACCACACGTTTTTTAGGAGTTGCTTTTCTCATTGTTAGTTAAAAACTTTTTGTTTTTGTCTTTGGCTGTTTTAATTTGTCTTCAAACTCGTCGCTACGAGTTTTACTCAACCTTCATCTATACCAAATATCAAAAACCTGTTAATTAAATCGTTTAGTTAAAAGACTTACGCGAGTCTTTTCAGAAAAAGAAAGTTTAAAAAAGAGGGTGTGTCAATTATTTTTTCTTAGCTGGAGCTGCTTGACCTGGTTTAGGACGTTTAGCACCATATTTAGAACGACGTTGTGTACGACCAGCTACACCTGCAGTATCCAATGTACCACGAACGATGTGATAACGTACACCTGGAAGGTCTTTCACACGACCACCGCGAACAAGCACGATTGAGTGCTCTTGCAAGTTGTGACCTTCGCCTGGGATGTAGGCATTGACCTCTTTTGTGTTAGTTAAACGAACACGTGCAACTTTACGCATAGCCGAGTTAGGCTTTTTAGGCGTAGTAGTGTAAACACGCACGCAAACACCACGACGTTGTGGACATGAATCCAACGCTGGTGATTTACTTTTGTCTTCGAGACTTACCCTTCCTTTTCTAACTAATTGTTGAATTGTAGGCATTTCTTTTTGATTTTTAATATTTAAACTTTATCTTCTTGTTAAATTGCTTTCGTTCCGCATAACCCAAGCAAGCCTGATTCTGCTTCACTTAATCACAATTTCCCATTTTTGGGCATGCAAAGTTACGACTTTTTTCTGGAACTACAATGATTTACAGCACTTTTTTTCAAAAAAATTTACACTTCCCCTATTTTATTGGTATTTCAAGAACATGTTGTACAACATATTTTCATCCAAACCACCCATTTCACCCCCAAAAACACCATCTAAACCCTATCTTTTCAGTCCATTATCGGCAAATTTTAGCGCAAAATCACTGTTTTATTCTGAAAAAATTCATTTTCCCCACATAAATATCTTGCGCAGTCAAACATGTATCCAACAAATACCCTCTCACTCTACCCCACTCTTGCAAACCTTTATAATAGAACATTTTTAAATCGCTCGTTATTATAAAAGGTATAATTCCATTCGCCAAACACTCTTTGAACATTATCAATCTCCCCACACGGCCATTACCATCTTGAAACGGATGTATCCGCTCAATCTTATAATGAAAGTCCAAAATATCTTCCAAACTCTTTTTCTGTCCATTATTATATTCTCTCAACAACATCTTCATCTCTCGACTCACATTCTCAGGCTCACAAGTATCAACACCGCCAACCTCATTAGGCAACAATTTATACTCACCTACCTTAAACCACTCTCTATTACTATCCGAAGTACCACCTTTCAATAAAGCATGCAAATGCTTAATGTATCTCTCCGTCAATTTTTCCTCCACCGTATCAATTATATAATCCACACAGCGAAAATGATTTACAGTTTCAATAATATCATCCACATTTACACCCTCTTGCGTAACACCTATCGTATTAGTTTCAAAAATATATCGAGTCTGATCTTGCGTCAACCTACTACCCTCTATATGATTCGAATTATAAGTCAACTCAATTTGCGTATAATGATATATTCCACCTTTCAAACCACTTAACTTTTCTTTTTGCAATGCCACCAACAACGGCATCTGTTTTTGCTTTATCCTCTTCTTTTCAGGCAACAAAGCATCACTCGGAATACTCCAAGTTTTACCCATAAGAAATGCACCCCCTATCTTTCCAGAGGCACAATAATTACGCACAGTGCGTTCCGCCACACCATGTCGTTCTGCAAATTCACGAACAGAAATATACTCCATAAATCTATCTATCGGCAAGTTTCCATTAAAAAATCACTGCAAAGATAGCATTTTTTGCCGATATCGGCAAGTTTTTAGCACAAAAACCTACAATACAATATTTATTCTCCAATATTTAACTCATTATATAGTGCCATTCCTTTCATAGTCAACTGATACTTCTGACGTGGATGACGAGGCTTATCTGGATATAGCAGACAAACATACCCTTCTGCTATAGCAGGGTTGAGATAAAGATTCAATACATTTTTCCTATCCTTTAGCCCTATACATTCCATTATTTCCTTCACCGACAACTCCTTCTTACCAACAATTTGAACTAATTTCTGAATATTCAAATTATCTGTATACAACTTGTCGGGGTACTTGTCGGGTACTTGTGGGGTACTTGTGGGGTACTTGTTCGGATGTTGCCAAATTTGGTTGCACTTTCCACTCTTCTGTTGGATGAATATGTAATAATGAAACTTACGCACACTCACGCCCTCGCAATCACCACCCCATGTATATTATCAATATATTCTGCAAATGGTCTGATATAAGCACCTAACACTTCCAATCTCTCATCAAATGGCGATTCATTCACAACTATCTCTTTAGTTATATCGCCATTTTCACACACATAAGATATAATAGTCATCAAGAACTCTTCCTGTTCTGCATTCAACGCTGAACCTGAAATGAATCTTCCAAATCTCTCAACTGCCTCTTTCCTATCCACTCCAATGATTGAACGTATGAAGATTGCCACATTTGCCCCACATGACATACCAACAGTGTATTTATCGTAGTCTTCTTTATCTCCAAGTTCCGACCACAAGATGCGTTCCAACTCTCTAATATCATCAACGCTCAACTGCTCCATTGCATATATCTTCTGCAATACAGGCAAGTTCCTATTCTGTGCAAGAAAGTCCAACACTCTTTGCTTATATGACATTCTTGTCTCTATACCTGCACTCTCACCATTGAACGACAGTATATCATCTATATCCACCACAAACCACCGCTTCTTATCTCCTATCAAGAATTTAGTCAAATCCCTCAAATCCTCACGCACCTTCTCCAACCATGGCAATGACACATTCTCCCAACTTACAGGGTTCAACACTTCTTTAATAGTTCCCATCTTCGCCTGTATCTGTGGAATGGTTGCTTTCTCTTCCAACTGTTGTGCCACGAAATGTACATTCTGTATTGCCTTTCGTGCGCTCACTTCTTCATCCAACAACGACAATTCTATCGACAACATCAACACATCAAATTTCTTAGCATTCTCATCCAATGTGTTCTTTGGCAACAATGGCGCAATATCTATCTTTAATGTCAATGTATCTACTTCTGATATATACACCCATGCTGTCTCTTCTTTGAAATGACTAACCTGTTCCCACTTCGCACGAACCGATATATGTGCATCCGACAACAATCCCACCTGTTCCTTCAACATACCCTTTATGTCATCATGCAATCCCTTCGCAAAAGCATCTTCTTGATATTTCTGATGCTGTAGATGGAATGCTATACTTGTACGCAACCCAAACAATCTCTCTGTCAATGATTGTGCCTGTGGTGCCTCTTTTCCATTTGGATTTTTCTCGAAGTAATCGAAGTTACAACACCAATCGAATATATAAAATTCTTCTTTATCTTTATCACCAAACACACCCTGTGATAGTCGTGTTCCCCTACCTATCATCTGCATGAATTTTATTTTACTCTTCACAGGTTTGAAGAATACGAGGTTCAAGATGTCAGGTACATCAATCCCTGTGTCCAACATATCCACCGACACTGCTATCTGTGGTTCTACATCTCTCTTCTCAAATTTATCTATCAAATCCTGAGCGTATGTTACGTAGTTGTCAATCAACACACAGAACCCTGCCCCATATTCAGGATATAGCACATTGAATCTCTCCACTATCATCTCTGCGTGGCGGTGATTATATGCAAATACTATCGTTTTCCCTATCCGTTCCCCACATTGCACCTTCAACCCATTCTCAATCAAATCTTGCAACACTGCATCTATGGTATCTACATTGTATATATATCGGAATATCTCTTTACTATCAATATCCCTTACCCACGAAGCACTATCATACAACACTCCATCTTCCGCCACTTGCAATAACTTGAAATCAAGTGCTTTCCGTGTCATCTCATACTCCCATATCTTCTCCATCTGTGCTTTCTCTTCTTCCGACAAATTAGCATACTTAATTCCCTCTTTCAATATCACCGAACCCCTCTTATATCCTCTATAGTTCACCAAATATCCATCCACCACAGCATCTTCCAATTCATAAGCATAGTTCGGAACTCCCTGTTCCATCTCGAATATGTCGTATGTCGATTTATCTACCTCTTTTCTCGGTGTGGCGGTTAGTCCTATCAACATGGCATCAAAGTAGTTGAATATCGCACCGTACTTGCCAAATATCGAACGGTGTGCCTCATCTATGATTATCAAATCAAATCTTCCTACCGAGAATAGTTTATCATCTGTATCTATGTAGTTTATCATCGTCTGATATGTCGAGAATGTGATTCTCGCTGTCATATCTCTTTCCCCACTTTCATTCAATACGGTTGTTGTCTCATTTGGCATCAACTTCACAAAGTTCTTATGCGCCTGTTTCACCAACGATGTTCTATCTGCAAGAAATAGCACATTCTTCACCCAATCATTCCGTTTCAATACATCCACTAACGAGATAGATACACGTGTCTTTCCCGTACCTGTTGCCATCACCAACAGTCCCTTTCTATGCTTGCTGTTATAATGTTCACATACTGCCTTTATAGCGGTTTTCTGATAGTGTCTATCTGTTATATTGTCGTTGATAGTAAAGTCTGTTATATCCTTTCTATTGCGCTTCTGTATTAGTCTTTCTAAGTCGTTTTCTGTGTGGAAACTATATATCTTTCGTGGTGGATAACCCAATCCATCAATGACGTATGTCGTGAATCCATTGGTGTAGTATATCACAGGGCGAACTCCATACTGTGCTTCAAGGCAATCGGCATATAGTTCTGCCTGATGTTTCCCTTTTATTGGCGATACTGTTGTCTTTTTTGCTTCTACCACTGCCAATGGTTTCCCATTGCTTCCGAACAATACATAGTCTGCATATCCCTCATCATGTGCATTTGGCATTCCTTTCAATTTCACTTCTACACATGCTTTCGATGGTTGTATCAATCCATCCTCTTTCATCACATCCCATCCTGCCTCTTTCAGCATCAAGTCTATATACAGTGCTCTTGTCTCTGCTTCCGATATTCCTACTGTTGGCATCACATCTACAGGTGCTACCGATTCCACCGCCACCTTATCCGCCACCTCTGCTATCTCTTCTGCTCCCTTCATCGTTGATGCCGATATTGGCACTATCGTTGGCACTTGTGGCACTCGTGGCAACAGTGAATCATCAAATGGTTTCACACTATCTACCACCTTCAATTTCAACAACACCGATGCCACTATATTGTAGATGTTCAACAAACAGAAGAACGATTCTCTCTTCGACACTTTTCCTGCATGCGCTCCATTATTGCCCACTTTTCTCACATAATGAACCGCCATCATCACCCTATCATCGCCTATAAACTCTTTGAATGGCTCACCATCCACCAATTCAAACAACGAAGCACGCTCCGCCACTTCGATGTTCTTCATCTCATATAGCGAACGTACCACATACTCCAATGCTCTCCTTGCATTGATGGCACTGATATCAGGATTGCTCACTTGGTTCTCTTCTGCCGATGCACAGAATCGATGCAAATCATTCAATCCTAAGTCCTTTATGTAATCAAAATTTCTCATAACCTTTGTTTTTAAATTCTCCCTTACCCACAGCAACCTTCAAGCAACCTATGCCGAAGAAGACTGCCATTTTCTCTCACCCTAAATCATCCAAAATAATAGTCCATTCTACTATTAAACAACATCTCCACCTCTTCAATAGATTTCTTAATCAAATCCTTTTGTTTCTCTATCAATTCAATTTTATCCGCAAATTGTTGTTGAAGTGAGAGTGGCGGTAATATCACAAATAAAGATTCTAATTGAAGTTTAGTTAATGCTTCTCTCGTTGCCCCATTTGATTTTGCTATAGACAACAACTCTTGCTGATAAACATCTGACGTAAATTGATAACAAATAAAAGTATTATCAACATTATTATTAGGACGAATAATTGCCACATGTTGATTCACTCTCGCAGGTAAAACATCCGATGGAACAATACAACATCTTGCCACCGATGCACCTGTAATATTCAACAACACATCACTTTCTTGAAGTACCACATTACTCAAACTCTCTGCCTGAATATCATCAATATGTGCTAAATCCTTATATAAAAACTCATTATTGTGAACATTAAGACTACGAACAAGACTAATTCCAACCTCTTTATATGATTGATTGCCTCCTTTTGGAGTTGCTCCTGAACCTATTTTTGAAGTTACATCCTTTAATTTCTTAACCTCCCACCCCCTATCATTCTCCACAGGATTCCCAAACATCTCATAAAAAATAGACTGAGCGAGCGCATCCAACTCCTTCAACTGCTGTTTCTTCTTCTCAATCACCCCCGACAAACAATCCAACTCCCCAACTATCTTCTCCTGCTCCTCAAGTGGCGGTACAGGGATAAGAAATTGCGATAAATCAGAAAATTTAATGTTAGTTATATTCGCACCATTTCCAACTCCTGCAAGAAAACGCTTATAAGAAGAAGACAAACAAGAATAATATACAAATTTCGAAGATATATTGCTATTAGGTACAATCAACCCCATAAAACCACCAAAAGCATAATCATATTCTTTATCAATAAAAGCAACCTTACCTATATGCTGTTTACTACCATTTGACATACAAATAAGAATTGTATTTATTTTTACTTTTTTATCAGCGCTAACAACAAAATCCTCTCTAATATATTTTAAATCATCCAACAATATTGACATTGATTCAAGTTCAATATTATTAGAGCGAAGTACACAATTATTAGAGAACTCAACCTCATCTGATTTAGAATAAGTTAATCCCCTTTGAAAAGTTACAACCTCCCCTAATTTCTTTATTTCCCAACCTTCTTTCATACTACATAAATTTAGTTTGGAAATCATTTAATGCACTCAAAATCTCTTCCTCTAAGGTTTTGATACGACTAACAATCACATCAGATGCCTCATACTCTACTTTCTCACGCTCTATCTCCTTATATTTGTTGATTGACAAATCATATCCCTTATCTTGAATCTCTTTAACAGGCACGAGGAATGATTTATCCTTGCGTGTACGCTCTGCCTCTCCTTCAAGGTTGTGGAATCGTGCTATGATGTCAGGTATATCATTTTCTGCCACAGGATTTCTCTTATCGTCAAGCGAGAATCCATCTGCCTTCATGTCGTAGAACCACACTTTGTCCGTACCACCTGCATTTGTTTTTGTGAATATCAATATCGCTGTCGATACCCCTGCGTATGGCTTAAACACCCCCGATGGCATCGAAATCACTGCCTGCAAGCGTTGTTTATCCACTATCTCTTTGCGAATTGACATGTGTCCTGTACTTGTGCCAAACAACACTCCATCAGGCACAATAGAAGCACATCTACCTCCCATTTGTAGCATTCTCACGAACAATGCCATGAACAACAACTCTGTCTTCTTTGTCTTAGTTATAGCAAGCAACGATTTGCTTACTGCATCATAGTCCAAACTACCTGCAAATGGTGGATTTGCTAAACATAGACTATATCTGTTCTCATCTGTATTGTCAGTAGAAAGACTATCTTTATACTCTACATCAGGATTATCTACCCCATGCAACATCAAGTTCATTGCACCGATACGAAGCATTGTGCTATCTGTGTCAAATCCATGCAATAGTCCATTCTTATAGTGCTCTGCATTCTCTTTCTTCAACAACTCCGACTTGAAATTCTCTTGTATATACTTTGCACTCTCCACTATAAACCCTGCCGAACCCATTGCAGGGTCGCAGATGGTATCTTTCAATGTTGGTTTCATCAACTCTACCATCATTTTGATGATATGTCGTGGTGTGCGGAACTGTCCATTATTACCCGATGATGCCATCTTGCCAAGCACATACTCATACACATCGCCCATCGTATCACGATTATTCATGTCGAGCGCATCAATCCCCTCAACTATCTTCACCAACGTACGTGGATTCTGCACCAAGAATGTAGCATTTGCCATGAATCTGCTATATGCCGATTCTTTTCCTGTATTCAAATTCTTTATAAAAGCAAAGGCATCACGACTAATGATACGGTGCATCTCCTCCGCCACTTTATTCTTAAACACACTCCATCTCAATGATTCGTATGGCACATCTCTATCAGTTTCAGGGTTATGCCACATACCCTCTTTGAATGTAGGGTCTTTCACCGCCACACCCATTATACTTGCATTCGCCTCCTTAGTCTTCTGCGCATCATCCAACATCTTCATGAAGAACAAATAAGTCATCTGCTCCAATATAGTAATAGAATTAGTGATACCCCCTGTCCAAAAGGCATCCCATATCGTATCAATACGATTCTTTATTTCCCCTGTTATCATATAAATTACAATCTTAAGCCGTGAGTAACACTCACGAGTTACATCGAAAATAAAATAATTACACTGCAAATATACAACATTTTTTCGCAAAAATCAAATACCTCATACCATTCCTATTCACTCTGCAAATATACAAAATTTTTCCATAAAAATCAACAGCCTCAAACCATATTTTTCTCCTCCCTACCTCACCCTAACCTAAACATAGGATAAATATACTATAAATATAGGATAAATATAGGATAAATATACTATAAACATACTATAACTTTATGCTCTCCAAATTCTAAAGATTCCCCAACCCCACAAAAAAAGTTCTCCCGACATAATCGAGAGAACTCTATATCATAAGCATAAAAAAAACAACTATACACTACTCTTTACAAATCTTTTCAGCACAGCGAACATCTGCCCCAGCCTCACCCAACACACCAATAATCTCATCATACGCTCGCACCATCTCTTCCCTTCGCTCACCATCCACTACTATTTTATCCAACTCTATCTTTGTACTCTCAAGTGTAAAATTATGAGCAAGCAATTCAATGACCACCTCGCGCTGTGCGATTATATTGACTAATGAGACCCATGGGGTTTTTATGAGTAGAGGTTTGAGAAGCATAGCTAATCGACCAGCAAACACTTTGTATACCACGACTTGTGGAACTCGGAATAGTGCTGTTTCGAGAGTTGCTGTACCCGAGTTGACCACTGCTGCATGAGCCACACGAAGCACAGAATATGTCGAGCCATAAAGTGTGTTAATAGACACATTACCCATTAACGACTTATAAAATTCAGGTTCGATAGATGGGGCTGCGGCAATAACAAATTGATAATCGGAATAAAGAGTAGCGAGTTGTGCCATTATAGGCAGACAAGAACGAATCTCTTGCCGACGACTACCAGGCAAAAGAGCAATAATTGGTCGAGAATCGAGATTGTTGTCAACGCGAAATTTTTGCTCATCGAAATCTTCGTTCATAAACGCCGACACGGAATCGACCGATGGGTTGCCGACATATTCAACCTTATAACCTCGAGAGGCAAACCACTCAGTTTCGAAAGGAAATATGGTGAACATACGGTCGACATAACGCTTGATAGACTCGATGCGATATTCCTTCCAAACCCAGAGTTTAGGAGCAATATAATAAATAACTTCGGCAGTAGGAAGATTTTGTTTTACAAACTTAGCAAAGCGAAGGTTGAAACCAGGGTAATCAATAAGTATAACTTTGTCTGGTTGGAATCGTAATAACTCACGTTGCGCTACCTTACGAAGGCGATAAATTTTGTTAATATTCAACAACACATTGACAAATCCCATAAAAGCCATGTCGCGATAGTGCACAACGGGAGTGCAATTTGCAGCCTCGGACATCTTATCGCCACCTAAAAAGCAGAATTGAGCCTCACTATCGCGATGCTTCAATTCTGCAATTAAACGACTACCATGAAGGTCGCCCGACGCTTCACCAGCAATTATGAAATATTTCATTTCTACAAAGAGTTAAGAATTGATTACCACAAATACGGCAGAAATAGCAATAAAAAGAAACAAAGATACAAACACTCCACGGCAAGCACGCCACATCTCCCAAGTATTGAGCAAAAACACAGCTCCCATATCTGGGAATATAGAGATACACAATAATTTAACAATCATACTATTAGTACTTGCCAAATCAAGAATAGCACGGAGCGAAAAGCCATCGAATGTGTTGTTCTGAATAAAAAGATACAGCATCACGACAGGCATAACAAGCCCTATGAGCATCCCAAACCAAAGTGTATCAAGCTTCTGTTTCATATTGTTTGCAGAATTCAATTGCCTTATATGCAGTCATATCAAATTGCAATGGCACCACAGTGATATAACCATTTTCGATAGCACATTGGTCGGCATTCATATCATTGTCGTTTAGGAACATAAAATCGCCGATCAACCAATAGTAGTCATTAGCACGAGGGGCAGGAGTTTTACCAAAATCATTAGCCCAACGACCCTCCGCCTGACGACAAGCACGGATACCTTTCACTTCACCTTTAGGTGCATTCACATTCAAACAGATATCTTTTGGCATTTCCGAATTGATTGTCTTAGCAATAATCTGCTCGAAATAAGGCAACGAAGGCTCGAAATCGGCATCGGCATCATGGTCGCACAACGAAAAACCAATTGATGGAATACCATGCAAAGCTCCTTCGATAGCAGCACCGATAGTACCTGAATATATAACATTGATACTTGCATTTGAGCCATGATTGATACCCGAAATCACAAGGTCAGGTTTCTCATCAAGCAACTGGCTGATAGCAAGTTTAACACAATCGGCAGGAGTACCACTAACTGCGAATTGAGTAATATTTTCAACATCAGAAGGAACAGGTTTCACCGATACAGGCACTTCGATAGTCAATGCACTCGACTGAGCCGAACGAGGTCCATTAGGAGCCACCACTACCACATTACCATATTTTGCAGCTACACGCGCAATTGTCTGAATTCCTTTGGCTTGAATGCCATCGTCGTTTGTTATTAAAATTAAAGGTGTTTTCATTATTTATTCTTAATTTGTTTTGTTGTAAGATATATAAATCCCGCTGTCAAAGCAACGAAATAAATAAGGTCGCGACTATCTATTACTCCACGCGAAATAGATTTATAGTGCTCATTTATACCCAATTGACGCAACCAATAGGCAGTTTCGCCCGAAAATAGCGAACCAATAAGTTCAAACCCGTAAAAAAGTGCGAAAGAGATGACAACCGAAGTGATAAAAGCTACCACCTGATTAGATGTGAGCGACGAGCCAAAAGTACCAATCGACACATAAACCGCAGCTAAAAAGAGTAAACCAATCCACGAACCCCAGAATGCACCCGAATCAACATTGCCCATTGGCTCAGCAAGAATATAGACCGACAAATACCATAACACAGAAGGCAACAACGCAATAATAACCAACACCCACCCCGCAAATGCCTTACCTGCAACAATATCGAGTCGTGAAAGCGGTTTAGTCAACAATAATTCGATAGTACCCTCCGATTTTTCCTCTGCAAAAAAGCGCATCGTAACGGCAGGACAAAGAAACAAATACAACCACGGAGCCAAGAAAAACAAGGCATCAAGCGAAGCATAACCACTATCAAACACATTCCACTGCCCTGGCAACACCCACAAAAACAAAGCATTAGCCAACACAAACAAAGCAATCACAATATAGCCTGTGATATTCGAAAAAAACGATTTAAATTCCTTTTTAAATATTATTTTCATATTTTTTAACTTGCATATATAAAAAAAAAGACGTAACTTTGCGGTTTAGATTTTCTATTTATAGAATATAAATAAAATTCCTCAGCATGTCCATTAACAAAGGACAAAGGTACAAATTTTATTTGAATTTATGAAACGAATTATATCTATTTTATTATTATTTTGCATAATTATATCTTTAAATGCTGAAAATAATCATACAATAAAAGCAAAAGTTAATGGTACCTACGTACTTCCTTTTTTTGGATTTAGTGAAATCGAAGGTATCAGTCCATCCGTTGGAGCTGAAATAAGCTATGAATATTTACCTTTAGGAAAGTATGATTGGGAAAGACATTGGCTCTACCCTACTGTAGGAGTAAGTTTATTAGGCACCGATTTAGGTAAACAAGAATTTGGACAAATGATTGCCTTATATCCATACTTACAATGGCAACTACTACGCTCGAACCAAGTCGAATTCGGAGTAAAAATAGGGGTTGGCGCATCATTTTTCACTAAAACAAATCAAATTAATAATGGAGCCTACGCAGGTCTCTTCTTTGCAACTGGTCTAAACCTACAATTCAATTTAGATAAAAAGTCTGCAATATTTTTTGAAGTCGGAACAAATCATACAAACAACGGAGAAATATTCCTACCAAACTATACAATGAACATAATGTATGCTTCGCTAGGATATCGACAACAATTAGGAGACAAAATATACAAAAAGCCTAACAAAACTACATACGTAAAAAATCTGCCCTATAAATTAATGATAAACAACACTCTTGCTGCTGGTGTTCGTTACAATTCTGCAACTTCACCCCTAGTGCCAAGGTTCAATTATCATGGCGATGTTTTATGGAAAATTACTAATTGCTATGCGCTAGGTCCTGGGCTTGATTTTGGCTATGCTCCCGATGATATTAAATTAGGATTTACACTTTCCAATGCATTCACAATGGGACATATCTCTGGAATTGTAGATGGAGGTTTTTACCTTTATGACTCAGAAGCCATTAAAGCAGGATACTCTGATTTTATTTATTACAAGTTCGACAACAACAAGGCCGACGGAAAATTATTCTTACGAGCAGGTATAAGATACCACATAATCAAGGGGTTTTATGCTCAAGCGACAATAAGAACTCATATCAACAAATTTGACTATATTGAATTTGGAATTGGTTATTCCATCAAAAATATTGAATCCCAAAAAAGAAGTAAACATTCTTGCAAATGCGCAAAACAATATCGCTAATAGTAATATTAATAATAACACCTATTATCTTAGCCCAACCTAATACATTTGTATTCAAAACACAAATGATAGGAGGTTTAATAATACCTACTAGCAATAATCTAAAAAACATAAATCACAAACCTACTATAGGAGGAGAATTCGCCATCGAATTTCCATCATGGAATGCTCACCCTTGGCAACAATATCTAGACGAACCGACCCTTGGAGTCGGTTTTGTTGGATTAAACCTAGGCAACAATAAAATCTTAGGACAATCATTTGCGATATACCCTTACCTACTTATTGACATCATAAAATTATCACATTTTGAGCTAAATTGGAAAGTAGGAGCTGGACTTAGTTTCTTTAATAAAACCTACAATCGTTGCGATACTATCCCCGCACATTTCGGGACTGGAACAACTAACACTTTAATTGGTTCAATCGTAAATGTTTATCTGACAACAGGAGCTCATCTAAATTTCCCTATCAAAAATGGTTGGGCAACACATGCCGAATTTGGCTATATGCACATGAGTAATGGCTCTGTACTACAACCTAATGGTGGCATAAATATAATATACGCCTCAATAGGAGCTTCTTACAAATTAAACAAAGACTGTGCTAATTATAATAACAATAAGCCAAACAAATTTCCTCCATTACCCTATAATTGGAGTATAAATATTACAGCCTCTGGTAGCTATCGCGAACTATACTACCTTGATAACAAAGGCTACGGCATAGGTTCTATACATATAGGAACTACATACAACGTATGCAATTGGTATGCTATAGGAGGTGGATTCGATGCTTTCTACGATGGGGTATTCAATCAACAAGGTGGCACTCAACTCGAAGGACTAACCCAAGAACAACGCATAGAACAATTAAAACATACCCATTTTGGCAGATATGTCATCCTAAACGAAAATTTATCAAATAAATTTAGAGTAGGTATAGGTATAAACAATGAATTCAGAATCGGACGTATAACTGCTATTCTCGATTGGGGTATATATCTATACGACCCTATTCGCTTGGCTCATTACACCGACGACACTCACAAACACAAATATGAAAAACGACCTATACTCTATAAATATAATATAGAAAAAGAAGATGGATGGAACTATTTTCGTCTCGGTGTTCGTTGCCGCGTATGGGATAATTTATATGTGCAAACAGCAGTAAAAACTCACCTATCTAAAGCAGAATTGGTCGAATGGGGTGTCGGTTACCAAATTCCATTCAAAAACAAATAAATACAAAAATTTATATATAACAATAATCATCTCAGAATATGCAATAAAAAAAGAGACTTAATACGTCTCTTTTTTTTATTGCCCATAAAACTCTAATATACGAATTCTCAACAAATACTCATACTTAGCTTGTGTTTCTTCTGCTTCTGCTCGATAAAGACGAGTTTGTGCTTCGTTATATTCGTAAGTACTCAAGCGACCTAATTCGTATTTGCTTTCAGCAAATTCTAATGCCTTTACACCAGCCTCACGGCTTTTTTGCGCTGCTTCATATTTATCTTTAGCTGCAAGTGCATTGTAATATGCCGATTGAATATCTTTATAGAGACGATCAGTAAGTTCTTGCTCTGTAAGACGCGCCTCTTCCAACGCTATCTGCTGACGCTTAACGGCATGACGCACTTGCATACGGTTATAAATTGGAATATTCAACGAAAGACCAATCACCTCGCTACCATTATCAACAAATTGATTGCCAAATGCAGGATTATTACCATTAAACGTATGATAATAGCCTGTACCCCAAGAGGCATTGAGGTTGAGTTGAGGATAGAACTCGGCCTTAGTTTCTTTAATTGCAAATTCAGCACTCGCCACTCTATTACGTTGCACTTCAAGGGAAGGTCGGTTAGTTAAAGCATGCGCAAAAACTTCATCAGGATTAGGCAATAAAAATGCTGTATTTTGCATCTCAAATTGTGCATTATGCATTGCACATTGTGCATTATAAAAGTCCTCAATATCTTTATAATTTATCAACTGACAAAGATCAACAACCGCCAAACGATAACTATTTTCTGCCTCAGTCAATGCTTGACGATTTTGGGCTACTTGTGCCTCTACCTCATACAATTCGCTTTCACTTTTTCTTCCCTCAGCAACTAACACTTGCGTACGTTCCAACAACTGTTCCGACAATGTCAATTGCTGTTTTTGCACCGATTGCATTTCACGAAAATACATTGCTTGAAGATGGTAGGTTATAACATTCAACTCGACATTCTCTTTAGCACTTTTAACCTCGGCCAAAGCTGCTTGAAGTTCTGCTCCTGTGCGTTTGATTTGGTTGGTAACACGCAGACCTGTGAATAGAGGCATAGAAACCGAAGCATTGAAAGAAGTGGTTGACTGAGTGCGATTTTCACGCACATTATTCACACCTTCAACCAAACCAAATGACAAATTCTCGCCAATGCCAGCATTAACAGATGGCGTCATAGCAAGACGCGCACTGCGCTCAGCTATCTCAGCATTCTTGACCGCCATATTTGCACGAATAACACTATAACTCTGTTGTTGAGCATATGAGATACAAGAGTCGAGAGTCCAACCTTGTGCAATGCACAATGCATAATTCACTATGCACAATAAGATTATTAATATTTTTTTCATAATAAAAAAAGACAGAATAACATAATAACAAAATCATTAACCCTTATTTTTTCGCCAAAGCTCAAAGACCTTCGGTTCCCTATTCCTTATTCCCTGTTCCCTATTTAAGGTTGCCACGAAGTTGCGCATCAGGTTCTACGCCATCAACAAGTTCAATATTAAGTCCATCTGAAATACCCAATGTAACAGGCACACGATTGAATTTTTGTTCGTTAGTTACTGTTGTATCTAATTGATATACAAAGGCAGAATCACCTACCATTTCAACTACGCCTTCAGGAATAGCAAGCACATTGTTGCGTTGCATCAAGATAATCTCGGCATTGGCACTATAGCCAGCACGCACCATAACGCTATCAGGAATTTTAGCTGCTGCCTTAATCTCGAACATCACAGCTCCACTCTCTTCTACGCCCTTAGGAGAAACATACTCGAGCACAGCATCGAATTTCATATCTTGCAACGCTCC
>JAZQRP010000149.1:0-3073 GCA_045629685.1 Candidatus Aphodosoma sp.
ATTGAACATCCAAAACCTTGAAAAACTCGGAACGACAACAGCCGAAGCAACATTGGTTGTCAACGGCGAATCGTTCGACCTCAATCATTTATATAAGGTAAATACCGAGAAATTTGCCGAAATCTATCCAGCTACTGCTCCTGCAGAAGCAATGGAAACACCAGCAGTGAATGCTGTGGCAGCATCGGTGGCTGAATATCCAGGCGAGGCAGTTGAGCATCCAATCGTATATATCCCAGTATTCCCAGGTACAAACTGCGACTACGATATGGCTAAGGCGTTCCGTACAGCAGGTGCAGAGGTGCGCACATCGGTGTTCTGCAACCTTACTGCCGACGACATCGCACGCTCTATTGAGGTGATGGCTCGCGAAATTAAGGGTTGTCACATCTTGGCTCTCGCAGGTGGTTTCTCATCAGGCGACGAACCGGATGGTTCAGCTAAATTCATTGCTACAGTATTGAATAATAGCGACGTAGCACGCGAAATTCACGCACTCATCGATCGCAAAGGTTTGATTATCGGTATCTGTAATGGTTTCCAAGCATTGGTTAAATCAGGCTTGTTGCCTTACGGTCGTTTGGGTATGGTTACACCAGATAGTCCAACACTCTTCCGCAACAACATCAACCGTCATATCTCACAAATGGTTACAACTCGCATCAGCACAGTGAAATCGCCATGGTTGGCAGGTTTCAACGTGGGCGACGAGCACACTATTGCAATGAGCCACGGCGAAGGTAAATTCGTAGTGAGCGAAGAGTTGGCTCGTGAGTTGTTTGCTAAAGGACAAGTGGCATTCCAATACGTAGATGCAAACAGCAATATCACAATGCAATCACCTGAAAACCCTAATGGCTCAAGCTATGCAATCGAGGGTATCATCTCTGAGGATGGTTTGATTATCGGTAAAATGGGTCACACTGAGCGTTACGAAGAGAACATCTTCAAAAACATTGCAGGCAACAAACGCCAACCATTGTTCGATAACGCAGTTCGCTACTTCCGTAAAAAATAATTTTAAATAAGAATAAGAGAGACAGAATAACATAATAACAAAAAATAGCAAATTATGTTCTTATGTTATTTTGTCTTCTAAAAAATAAAGCGAGTAAGTCTTGTATTCATGTCTTACATCTAAAAATCAAATAAATGAATTCAGAATTATTATACGAGGGTAAAGCCAAACAGATATATGCTACTGAAGACCCTGAAGTAGTGGTTGTTCACTACAAGGACGATGCTTCGGCGTATAACGGCATCAAGCGCGCACAGATAACCAACAAAGGTATTTTGAACAACAAAATATCGTCGATTATCTATGCCAAACTTGCCGATGCAGGCATTAAAACCCACTTTATCCAACGCCTCGACGACCGCAACCAGTTGTGTCGTAAAGTCGATGTAATTCCAATCGAATTCATCGTGCGCAACTATGCCGCAGGCTCTATGGCGCGCCGTTTGGGTATCGAAGAAGGTACCAAATTGCCAACGACAATCTTCGAGTGCTGCTACAAAAACGAAGAACTCGACGACCCAATCATCAACGAACACCATGCCGTGTCGCTCGGTCTTTCGACCTACGAAGAGATGGCTGAGGTGCACAAAATAGTGGACAAAATCAACCAACTATTGATACCATTGTTTGCAAGCCTCGATGTTATTTTGGTCGATTTCAAAACCGAATTTGGTCGCCTCGGAGATGGCACACTCGTGTTGAGCGACGAACTCAGTCCCGACACATGTCGCCTTTGGGATGTAGAGACACAAGACAGTCTCGACAAAGACCGCTTCCGTCGCGACCTCGGTCGTGTGGGCGAAGCCTACCAAGAAATCCTCAATCGCCTCATGAAACTTTAATAATCTGTTTTTTCAACATAAGTACAGAAATTTGTTTATAGGCTGATTATTTATAGCAAATATTTTAAGGTTTGTAAGGATGAAATCTTTTTTAAGTACATATCTTGTGTTATGATTTAGGGTATGTGCTTGAAACAACAAGATTTCCTCATAAAACTTTAAAAAATAGTGGTTGTAATTTGCCGACCTGAAAGTATAATATGTACTTATGTTAAGAAAAGAATAAAATAATATCTAAAATATGAACGCATTAACAGCAACTGAATATAACTTCCCTGGTCAAACCAAGGTTTATCACGGCAAAGTACGTGATGTTTACACAGTGTCGGGTAATCGTCTTGTGATGGTAGCAACCGACCGTATATCTGCTTTCGACGTAATCCTTCCAAAAGGTATTCCGTTCAAAGGTCAAATCCTTAACCAAATAGCAGCTCAATTCCTCGATGCAACAGCTGACATCTGTCCTAACTGGAAATTGGCTACGCCAGACCCTATGGTCACAGTAGGTGTGGCTTGCGAAGGCTATCCAGTAGAGATGATTGTGCGTGGTTACCTTTGCGGTAGCGCATGGCGTGCTTATAAGAGCGGTGTGCGCGAAATCTGTGGTGTGAAACTCCCTGACGGTATGCGCGAAAACGAACGCTTCCCAGAGCCAATCATCACTCCTACTACTAAAGCCGAAATTGGCGAACACGACGAAGATATCTCTCGCGAAGAAATTATCGCACAAGGCTTGGTTTCTGAAGAAGAATACAAAGTATTGGAACAATACACATTGGCTTTGTTCAAACGTGGTTCAGAGATTGCAGCTAAACGTGGATTGATTCTCGTAGATACAAAATATGAGTTCGGTAGATGCGATGGCAAAATCTACCTCATGGACGAAATTCACACACCAGACTCAAGCCGCTATTTCTATGCCGAAGGCTATGAAGAAAACTTTGCAGCAGGCAAACCACAACGCCAATTGAGCAAAGAGTTTGTGCGCGAATGGTTGATGGAAAACGGCTTCCAAGGTAAAGAAGGCCAACAAGTGCCTGAGATGACCGACGAGGTAGTAGCTGGCATTTCAGCTCGCTATCAAGAGCTTTACGAAAACATCGTAGGCGAAAAATTCGTTCCTGCAGCCGATGGCGAAGACCTCCTCGCCCGCATCGAACGCAATGTAACAGAATACTTGAAATAAATTTTTTATAAAAGACATGAAGACAAG
>JAZQRP010000150.1:0-10787 GCA_045629685.1 Candidatus Aphodosoma sp.
TATTTTGCTTTGTTGGTTCTTTTGCCTGTTTTTATATGTTTACAGATAGGTAACATGTTGATTTCTTCGTAAATTATATAGTAAAATATAAATCTATACTTTCAATATTTGATTTCTGTTTATACGTTTGTAATATAGTGTTTTATTTTTATTGTTGCTATTTCATGCTTTATTTGTAAATTACAAATGTAAATTTAAAAATGTAAATTATTTTTTCCAATTTAATTTTGTAGATTCAAAAAAATGTTATACATTTGTAATCTCAAATTTACATTTATATTTTCATTTAAACTTTGTCTATTTCAAAAATATTATGGTAAATAGAATTTTTACATTTATAGAAAGCCTACAACTCACACCTACTGAATTTGCAGATACAATTGGCGTTAGTCGAGCTTCTATTTCGAGTATAAAAACAGGACGTACTCAACCAACTCTATCGTTAGTTGAAAAAATTAAGCAACGCTTTCCTGAGATAGATATAAATTGGTTGATTTTAGGAGAAGGTGATGCTCCTATTGTAAATCGTAGTGAATCAGAAACAGAGTTGTTCTCTGACGATGAAGTTAAAGCTGAAATAGAGGTTACACAAACTTCATCGAATGATGATACTACAGCTAACGAATATCAAGCTGTTTATATAGCAGAAACTCCGCGTAAAATTGAGGAAGAACCCCAGTTGGTTAATCAGGAGACTAATGTGCCAGTTCAATCCACATCAGAAAGAAAAAGAAGCGTAAAAAAGGTAATTCTATTGTATGACGATGGTTCTTTTGAAGAATTTAATAAGTAATGTAAGCGATAAAAATATAAAACACTCTCAAAATGGCTCTAAATGCAAAATAGAGCCATTTTTTATTTTTTGCACACTTCATTTTTAATTTCAAGAAAAATAAAATGCGCTTAAATCGCGTTAAAATCGAATTTAAGCATATTTGTATTTTATGAAAAATAAAATAGTTTGAAAATCAAAAGTTTAGTAAATGTAAAAAATCAAAGCCAAAATTTGCCTATTTCGATAATTTTTTGTAACTTTATGAAGTTTTTGGGTGTAGTAAAATATGCCTTATATGCAGACAATTTTAAACTGATTTTATGATAGAAAGAGACGAAAGAATCATTCCGATTAATGTCGAAGAACAGATGCGACAAGCCTATATCGATTATTCGATGTCGGTTATCGTATCCCGTGCTTTGCCTGATGTTCGCGATGGTTTCAAGCCTGTTCACCGCCGTGTATTATATGGTATGAACGAACTTGGAAATACATCCGACAAACCATACAAAAAATCTGCTCGTATAGTCGGTGAAGTTATGGGTAAATATCACCCACATGGTGACTCATCAATCTATATGACACTTGTTCGTATGGCTCAAACTTGGTCGTTGCGCTATCCACTTGTTGACCCACAAGGTAACTTTGGTTCGGTCGATGGTGATGGTCCTGCAGCTATGCGTTACACTGAGGCTCGTTTGCAAAAAATTGCAGAGGAGATGCTCAAAGATATCGAAAAAGATACAGTAGATTTTACTCCAAACTTTGACGAAACAACTAAAGAACCTGTTGTTCTTCCTACTCGTTTGCCTAACCTTTTGGTTAATGGTTCGTCGGGTATTGCTGTAGGTATGGCTACAAATATGGCTCCACATAACCTCTCAGAAGTGGTAGATGCTACTGTGGCTTATATCAACAATCCAGAAATTGAAATTTCGGATTTGATGCAATACATCAAAGCTCCAGATTTCCCTACAGGAGGCCAAATATATGGCTATGCTGGCGTTAAAGAGGCTTTTGAGACTGGTCGTGGTCGTATCGTAATTCGTGCTAAATACGACATTGAAAACAACGAGAAAGGCAATGATAAGATTATTATCTCTGAAATACCTTATATGGTAAATAAATCAGAGTTGATTAAGAATATTGCTGATCTCGCTATTGAGAAAAAAGTTGAGGGTATTGCTAATGTCAATGACGAGTCAGACCGTCAAGGTATGCGTATTGTTGTTGACGTAAAACGTGATGCTAATCCACAAGTTGTTATCAACAAACTTTTCAAATATACAGCTCTTCAATCTTCATTTAGTGTAAACAATATTGCTCTTGTAAAAGGTCGTCCGATGACACTCAACCTTAAAGACCTTATACATCATTTTGTTGATCATCGTCATGAGGTTGTTACTCGTCGCACTCGCTTCGAACTTCGCAAAGCTGAGGAACGTGCTGAATTGCTTGAAGGCTGTATGATTATTCTTGATAATCTTGATGAAGTAATTCAAATTATTCGTGATTCTAAGACTCCTGAAGAGGCTAAGACTCGTTTGATGGAACGATTCAGCTTGTCGGAACGCCAAGCGGCTTATATCGTTGAAATGCGTCTTCGTCAGCTTACTGGCATGGAACAAGACAAACTTCGCCTTGAGTACGAAGAGCTCTTGAAGCGTATCGAAGATTTGAAAGATATTCTTGCTCGCGTTGAACGCCGTATGGAAATTATTCAAAACGAACTCATCGAACTTAAAGATAAATATGGCGACGAGCGTCGTACTGAAATTATCTATGCAAGCGAAGAGTTTAATCCTGAAGATTTCTATGCTGATGATGAGATGGTTATCACAATTTCTCACCTCGGATATATTAAACGCACACCACTTGCAGAGTTTCGTGCGCAAAATCGTGGCGGAGTAGGATCTAAGGGTAGTAGTTCTCGTGAAGAAGACTTTATCGAACATATCTATTCTGCATCTATGCACTCAACAATGATGTTCTTTACTCAGAAAGGACGTTGTTATTGGCTCAAAGTTTACCAAATTCCAGAAGGTAACAAAATGAGTAAAGGTCGTGCTATACAAAATGTGTTGAATATTGATTCTGATGATAAAGTGACAGCATTTGTTCATGTTAAACAATTGCAAGACCCAGAGTTCAACCAATCTCACTTCCTTGTGTTCTGTACAAAACAGGGTATTATTAAGAAAACTTCCCTCGAAGCATATTCTCGTCCACGTCAAAATGGTGTCAACGCAATCACTATACGTGAAGATGATAAGGTAATTGAAGTACTTCTCACTGGAGGTAATGACGAAATTCTTATGGCAAACCGTAATGGCCGTGCTATTCGTTTCAACGAACAAAAAGTTCGTGAAATGGGTCGTCCTGCAACTGGTGTGCGTGGTATGACTCTCGATGAAGAAGATCCAACTGATGAAATCATAGGTATGATTAATGTTTCTCCTGATTCTAAAGATAATATTCTTGTTGTCAGCGAATTGGGTTATGGCAAACGTTCCGACCTTGAGGATTATCGTATTACTAACCGTGGTGGTAAGGGTGTTAAAACAATCAATATTACTGAAAAGACTGGCAAACTTGTTGCTATTAAAAATGTTAATGACGACAATGACCTTATGATAATCAATAAGTCAGGTGTAACATTGCGTACTAATGTTTCAAGTTTGAGTGTCATTGGTAGAGCAGCACAAGGTGTTAAACTTATCGACTTAGGCAAACGAAACGATGAAATTGCATCGGTATGTAAGGTAGCAACTGTTATTGATGAAGAAATTGAGGCTCAAACAGAGGAGGGTATTAAACCTGAAACTACTTCTGAAGTCCAAGAAACAAATGAACAATAATAAAACAACATTTTAAATTATTATAATTATGAAAAAATTATTCTTAGTAATGGCATTGGCCTTAGCAGTAGTAGCTACAGGTTTTGCACAAAAAGCTAATGTAAGTAAAGCTAAAAACAAAGCATTCCCAGTTGAAGGAACTCCTGATTATCAAGGTGCAAAAGGTGATATTGATGCAGCTTTGGTAAATGATGAAACTAAAGATCTTGCAAATACTTGGTTTGTTGCTGCTACTATTTATGAAGCTGCAGCAAAAGCTGAATCAGATCTTATCTTAGCAGGTGAAGATGCATTAAAAGCTTATGAATATTATTTGAAAGCTAATGAATTGGATCAACTTCCTGATGCAAAAGGTAAAGTGAAACCTAAATTTACTAAAAAAATTGCTACTGGAATTTCAAACATCTATAGACACTATTTATTGGTTAATTATGGTGTAGAAAAACAAAAAACACAAGAGTGGGCAAATGCTTATAATGCGTTAAACACTCACGTTTTGATTCCTGATTTGTCTTTTATGTCAGTAAATGACATTCCTCTAATCAATAAAGATACTGCATATTATGAAATTAAATATTTCGCAGCTCAATTTGCATGGGCTAATGAAGATTCAAAAAACGCAATATCTATATTAGAAGAAATCAAAGATAAAGATTATAATAACAATGCTGTATATCAAATGCTTAGTCAATATTATATTGATTCAAAAGATACAGCAAACTATGTTGCTACATTAGAAAAAGGTCTTGAAAAATTCCCACAAGAATTTTATTTCCTTGGTAATTTGATTAACCACTATGTATTTGGTGGTCAACCTCAAAAAGCAACTGAATTGCTTGATAAAGCTATTGCTAATGATCCTAATAATGCACAACTTTATAGCGTTCGTGGCTCTATGTTAGAAGTTCTTGAAGATATAGATGCTGCAATGGCTAACTTTGATAAAGCAATCGAAATTCAACCTGATTTCAAAGAAGCTTGGTTGGGTAAAGCTCGTTTGATTTACAACAAAGCATTCAAAATGGAGCAAAAAGCTCTTGAAATTCGCGACTTCAAACTTTCAGATCAAGAAGTAGCTAAAGCTCTTGAAGTATATAAAGAATCAATTCCTTTCTTCGAAAAAGTTATTGAATTGGATCCTGAAGATTATGATACAATGAAAACTCTCCGTAGTTTGTTCTACAAACTCACAAACTCAGATCCATCATATCAAACTAAATATGATGAAATCAATAAAAAAATGTTGGGTTACTAATTTAATTATATAATTCTATAAAAAAAAGAGACGCAATATAATTTGCGTCTCTTTTTTATTAACCAGGGATAACACAACAGTAGAGCATTTGATTTTTTTTATATCAAAAGATAAATATTGCTGTAAATTATACATATAAAGGTAGATTTAATAATTGTTATTTATCATAATGTTAATTATAATAATTTGATAGTTGTTGTATGTAAGGGAGATTTTAGATTGATATTTGTATTATCTTGATAAGTTCAAATTTATAAGCTAATAAAAAAAAGAGACGCAATAATTTGCGTCTCTACATTATCGATATAGTATGATGGTTTATTATTTAAACAAAGGTGTTGGATATTCTCCTGCATCAACCAATGATTGTAGTTTGGCAACAACATCAGGACGATCTTCAGCATACGTTACACCAAACCATTTTGATGTTGTATCAAGAACTTTGACTTTGGCTGTGCCATTATTAATAAGGTGATTAACCATTGTTGGAATATAAAATTCGGATTTCATTTCTTGACCAAATTCTTTCAAGAAATTGATGAAATAATCTTCAGAATGTTGAAAATAATCTGGTGTGAATCCCCACATATTCATTGATACTGGTGCATTGGCATCTAATTCTTGTTTATTTCCGTTTTCATCTTCGAAAACAATTTTATTTCCTTCACAGCCAATACCAGTACGTTCAACTACTGTAGTAAGATAATTTTCTGCATCTGTAGCACATACACCACGATTTACTGTGCCGCTTTCGCTGAGTGTATTGCCCACGCGATACCCTACCATACAATAATCATTTTGTTTTCCTGTCATTTCAGTAAGGGTTTTACCTAGCACTGCGAAACCATCACGACCATAGAAGTCATCGGCATTGATAACAGCAAAAGGTTCATTTATAAGTTCTTTACCCATAAGCACTGCATGGTTGGTACCCCATGGTTTAGTGCGCCCTTCTGGACAAGCAAAACCTGCTGGCAAAGCATTAAGATCTTGAAAACAAAGTTCTACTTTAATATGATTTTCATATTTTGAAAGAACTTTTTGACGAAAATCTTCTTCGAAGTCGTGACGAATGACAAATACAATTTTACCAAATCCAGCACGAATAGCATCAAATACTGAATAGTCCATAATTGTTTCACCTGAAGGTCCAACGCCATCCAATTGTTTTAAGCCTCCATAACGACTACCCATTCCTGCTGCTAATATAAATAATGTAGGTTTCATTTAATGAATAATTAAAAATGTTATTATTAATTTTTTTGGTCTGCAAAATTACAAAAAATATTTGATATTGTCAATTATATTCAGTACTTTTGTAGTAGAAATAAAATGCAATATGAAACGCTTATTACTATTTATTTTATTGCTTGTTATACAGATATTTACACTATATTCACAGTCTATGAAAATAATGACTTACAACGTAGAGAATTTGTTCGACACACAACATGATTCTCTTAAAAATGACACTGAGTTTCTACCTAATTCTGAAATGCATTGGACAAACAAACGTTTTTATGATAAATTGCATGAAGTAATGCAGGTTATTGTTGGGCTTGGGGGTGACGAATTGCCTCTTCTCATAGGTCTGTGTGAAATTGAAAATGACTTTGTCTTACAAGCTATGACTCAATTTGATCCATACGACCAATTAGGTTACGATTACGTTCATTATGAAGGTCCTGATGCTCGTGGCATTGATGTAGCACTACTCTATCAAAAAGATAAATTTACACCTCTTGCATCTCGTCCAATACCAGTACATCTACCTAATGATCAGCACGGTAGGGATTTACTATATACCTGTGGGTCTCTTACTGATTCTACTCTTTTGCACATAATCCAAGTGCATTTTCCTTCACGCCGAGAGGGAGCATTAGCATCTGAACCAAATCGTATAGCAGCGGCAAAGGTAGTGCGAAAGGTAATTGAAGAGATTCAGACGGTGGATTCGCAAGCTGCAATAATCATTATGGGCGATTTTAATGATAATCCATCGGATAAAGTACCTACTACTACCCTTTCGGCTTTACCATATACAAGTGGGTCGTTTAATGATTTACAATTATATAATCTATGTTGGGATGGATCTCCTTTTGAGGATAAAGAGATTGGCTCTTATTTTCATAATGGCGAATGGGATATGTTAGACCAAATCATTGTCAGTGGAGTTTTATTGAATGGAAATCTTTCTGTTAGAGTAATGCCTGAAGCAGAAGTTTATCATCCTAAATGGATTTCGAAGCGAGATAAACGTACTGGAGAAATGATACCTCGTCGCACATACGTAGGACCTTTTTATCAAGGTGGCGTAAGCGACCATTTTCCTGTGTTTATAGAATTGTTCTTTAAAAATGAATTATAATCATACAAAAGACGCAACCAACTATTTGATAGCGTCTTTTTTTATTGTATATTCTTGTTAAGAAAATCTATAATTTCATCCGTTTTATTTACCATAATAAAATGAGTCTCTTTATCATCCCAAAATATATCGGTCTGTGTACCATTTTTCTTTAATTTATGATAAGCCCTTAACAATGAACTTGCAAAATAATCATCTCCTCCACCAATGAACAATATTTTGCTCGATATCGGATAGGTTTGATTGATATTCGTAGAAATAAATGTAATAGTTTTAAATTTATCTGCAAAACTCTTGTAAGCCACATTCGTAGCCGTTCCTCCATTCGATAATCCTATAATGTGCAATTGCTCTCTATCTATTCTATAGCCAAGACCTTCTAAGAATGGTATTTGCTTTGTAAACAGGTTATTAACATCTTTTTTAGTAAATCTACCCGACCAATCTTTTGTGCCCACACAAAGCACGATACAATCTTCTAAATCCTTCAACAATCCGGTATACAACTTCCAATTGCCCATATATCCATGCATAAAAAACACAACGGGATACTCTTTCTTTTCTTCATAATACTTAGGTTCAATCACATAGACCGATTGTGTGTCGTCTATCCCATACATGTAAAATGCTTGCGAAGTAGTTCCTGATAACATAAATAACCCACTTCGATTCAAACAACTAAACGGACGATAGAATTTTTGGATATTACCTATCCTATCATCTTGTCTGAAATCCCCTAATAGATTATCTGACAATGGCAGTAGTTTAGGCGCAATTCTAGCGCACCATATACCTAAATTACAAAGTTCTTCCTCTGGAAACACCACATTGAACAAATAGTGTGTCAATGGAGGTAGTTGAGGACTACCCTTTTCGTCTTGGTAAATTAATCGCACTCGGTCGTTTGTATTGTAGCGATAACGAGGAAGTACACAAAACAAAGCTACTAACAAGCACCCTATCACCGCTTTATATCCCCATGTTCTATATCTCTTAATTTCTTCTCGCCATACACACGCCAACAACATCAGCATTATGATACGATAAAACCACGACGCAAAAAATAAGAAAAATAGAATAATAAGTATTGTTTTGATTATCTTTGTTTTCATAGCTAATAAATTACTCTTCAACATCTAAAACCCATTTAAATTGAGGAGCATACAACCATCCTATGTCTTGCATATAACGAATAAGACTTTCGTGAAATTTAAACGGACCAATTATTGTTGGCAATGGTAGTTTTGGAAAAGCATATTCTTTGATATAAGATATAACCCATTCTCCATCCTCTTTGTATAGATACATACCATTGAGCGCCAATGCGATACGTCCGTTCTTAAAAGTATATGCCGACCATAACTTGAATTCGTTATAATCTGCTTTCCAAGCTATGAGTGCAGGATTGTTTTTAGTTGCATTAGGATATTTTTTCATCAACCCTTTAATTTTGTCATGTCGAGCAAAATATTTACTATGCAAAACCACAGTATCCTTAGTAGGCACAGTACACAAAATTTGTTGTATCGTAGCTTCAGGAGATGCAAACCAGCCCAAAGTGCAAATACATATATTTATGGAGTACATACTACACTTTTCGTATAGATTTAAGTCACCACCTTTTTTCACTCTGAGATAACACTCTTGCTGAACGTCACTTAACACCCAATATGCAACATTTGATGCAAACAAAAGAATAACAATAAGTATTCCAATTAAAATCTTTTTACCAGTCTGCATTTATAAATATTTAATTATTTGAACTACAACCCCAAAAAAATCTCACCTTAATCATTCTAAAATCTACATTAGGAAATTCATCATTAACCTTGTCTAAAATTCTACATTCAAAATCTGAATAAACATTAGGATAGTTAATAGACCAATCTTGTAATGTGTACATACTTTGCATCTCTTTTATCACTTCAGAGATAATAGTATCAATTTCATCCTGTAAAATCACTCCTTCACCATCTTCCTCATCTTCAAGATCAACAAAATATTCTAGTTTATTTGTAGAATATTTTATATATGTACTAAAATCATAATACTGAAATTTTTCTACAACTCCAGTATAAACATGTTTATGCTTTTTTGCATAACAACAAGTACCCATTCCAATCAGAATACTTAAAACCAAAAATCTAATTATTGTCTTCATAGTCAATCAAAATAAAACGTTAATATTTACATTCTGTAATCTATTAACGTTTTACATATCAAAATATTGCCTTTCTTTTGCAAATAATCAATAAGGGTACTCAAAATTATTATTTCACAAACTTCAACTCTTTTGAGTTAAACAGATCTACAGGCGCAACAGCATATTGCTCCATCGTAATACCTCGTTTTTTCATTGCTCGTTTAATCTTCGGTATACGATGCGAGCCAAATATCAAATAATCATCAATCGTTTTAGGCTTACAAAGCTCTACGCCTAACTGATTAAGATAAACGTCGTATATCAATTCCGAGCAATAGAATTTACCATTATCAAACTTAAATGCCAAATCGTAGGATTTACCCAAATAACCACTATATTCGATTTTAATATTATCTAATTTAGAACGTTTATGCCAATATTTACCATCCTTACCATGAGCAATAAACTTCTTCAACGGAGTAAGTACCAAAGTCTTTTGCGTTTCAAGGACGTATGGTTTTCCATCTTTCATCACCACCACACCACAATGCGTAATCGTAGAACGAGTACCCATTTTTATCAAAGGTGATTGTTGCGACAACGAAGTTTGAAAAATCACATCCCCTTCCCTTACATCCTCTATAGGATCTTTTGTTGCAGTCACCACTTCTACCAACATCGAACGAAACGGATATCCCACGACACACAACATTACGCTTATAATGATAAATGCTTTTTTCATATTTTGTTTAGTTTATTACAATTTTTCATAATAACATATCAATTTAAAAGGATGTAACACGCCTATTTTTTCAAATAGGTATTTTTAATAGCCATAAATCACATTAAAAAAGAAAAGCAAAAATCAACTTATATGTATTCAATAGACCACAAATGAGTTTCTATTACACGTTGAAAACCAACATCAAACTCTTCTCCACTATGCATTCCCCTCTTTTTTGCTTTAAATGGTTTAACTGCAATTCCAAGATAAGTTACTTTCGCATTAACCAAATTTAAATCACCTTCAGCAATTTTAGCTGCAAGGTCTAAATAATTACGAGTTGGCGGTTGCCAAACTTGTGCAAAATCAAAATCCTTTATAAGATATGACTGTACCTTACGAGTCGTTATCATATTATCATCACCTAGAAATTGAATTTCTACGTCATTATCAAGGACATATCCTTTAAGAGACGAAACTCCCATTAAAGAAGCAAGAGATAAATCAATACCTTCCTTTGTAGAAAGAACAATATATACATATTTAACCCCATCTATCTCGGAAATTTTTGTTTTAATTTCTCCTGTAAGAATAAACTTTTGTCCTAATGCATAACCATTACATCCTACTCTACGTTCTCTTATTGACATTACGTCTATATTCT
>JAZQRP010000151.1:0-5228 GCA_045629685.1 Candidatus Aphodosoma sp.
TATTATCCACAAATGCCTTGTCGTGCGATATCACCACCACTGCCTTGCCTTGATTCACAAGCCATTGTTCCAACCACTGAATCGACTCTATATCAAGGTGGTTAGTCGGCTCGTCGAGCAATATCAAATCGGGCTTACGCAATAGCATTTTTGCCAACTCAATACGCATACGCCAACCGCCACTGAAGTCCGATGTCTTTCGCGTAAAGTCTTTACGCTCAAATCCTAAACCCAACAAGGTCTTCTCGATATCGGCGTCATAATTCACCTCTTCGATGCTATAAAATCTCTCGCTCAACGCACTCACCTCTTCGATAAGTGCCATATACTCATCGCTTTCGTAGTCGGTGCGCGTCTCCAACTCTTTGTTTATCTCGTTGATACGCGCCTCCATATTGTTGATTTCGGCAAATGCAGTTGCTGCCTCTTCAAATACGGTTTTATCATCTTTCACCATCAAGTGTTGAGGCAAATAGGCAATAATAGTACCCTCTGGAGCCGATACTTTACCTCGTGTTGCTTCGCGCACACCGGCTAATATCTTCAACAAAGTCGATTTGCCCGCACCGTTTTTACCCATCAAGGCTATACGGTCGTTCTCATTAATTATAAACGATATGTCTTTAAAAAGTGTTGTTCCGCCAAACTCGACGGTCAATGCATCTGCTGAAATCATTACAAGTTGAAAGTTGAAATGTGAAAGTTGAAAGTTATTAAATTGAAAGTTAATCCCGCATGGCAACTTTCAACTCTCAACTTTCAACTTTTAAATTAATAAAGTACCTCTGCTGTAAGTGCAGGCAATGTGATTGTCAATTTATTGCCTTCTAATTTAAATTCTTTACCAAACAAAGCTGTATAACCCGATGCATTCAATGCCTCTACATCAAGTTCGAGTGTTTGTTCTTCTGTGCTATTGTTGATGCACACCACTACGCTCTTATCGAAATATTTACGTGCGTATGCAAATGTTTGTTCTGCTACATGCAATTGCATATAGTCACCATAAACGAGTGCCATATTGCCACGACGCAAGTGGTTCAACGCAGCCACTTTTTCAAACAATGCCTCTTCTCTATTGTTCCAACCATCGAAACGCATCATACGGCGGCAGTCTGGGTCATTACCACCTGTCATACCGATTTCGTCGCCATAATAGATTACTGGCACACCTGGAATAGTAAGGTTGAATGTATGAAGAAGAGCCAATTTGTCGTATGCTACTGAGTCAGTGATACCTACTTCACGAGTCCAACCAGCTGCTTTAGCATCTTCGCCAACTTTGATGTCGCCCGATGCCAATGCCATGAATCGTGGTTTATCATGGTTACCTGATACATAACCCATCAAGTTGTGTGCACCATAAACTTTAAGACTTGAATTCAACACATTGCTCAAACGTTGCATTGTACCGCCACTCACGCCATTGAATGCTGATGTTGCTTCGTCGAATACGTTGAAGTCGAATTGACCATCAAGCATACCGCTATTCACATAACTTGCCATAAGTTCAGGTGAGCCGTATGATTCACCAATTTGATAGAAGTTACCCTCTGGACGAGTCAATTTCATTCTGTGTGTCAATTCTCTCCAGTATTCTTCATTTACGTGTTTACAAGCATCATGACGGAAACCATCCACGCCAAACTCTTTCAACCAATACACTGCCGAGTCAACCATAATGTCAACAACCACAGGATTTCCCATATCCAATGTTGGCATAAACACGTCAAACCATGTTGTCAAACGGTGTTCGTCCCACAATTCTGTGTTCATACGTCCATCTGGCAAATACAATGGAGTTGCATATTCTGGATGACGTTTATACAATGGGTGGTCTTGATGCACGTGGTTTGCCACATAGTCAAGCAAAATGTTGATTTGGTGGTCATGTGCATCTGCTACCAACTCTTTCAATTCATCGTTCGAACCAAAACGGCAATCTACTTGTGAAGAAGAAATTGGCCAATAACCATGATAACCAGCAAATTTAGTGTCAGCCAAAGCATTGTAACCATAAGGTTCGAATGGGTTTTGGTTAAGTGGAGAGAGCCACAATGTGTTAGCACCAAGGCGATTAAAATACTCTTCGTCAATCACTTGTTTGATACCAGCCAAGTCGCCACCATGATAGTCGGCACGTGGATGCACGTCAGGACGATTCATTGGACGGTTGTTGTCTGGGTTGCCATCACGGAAACGGTCAACAAGCATAAAGTAAATAATTTGTGCATATTTATCACTACGGTCAAGCTCTGCTGCTTCTGTCACGATTTTACCATTGTAGAGAGGCACAAGGATTTCGTTAGAGATACCATATTCGTTCGATGCCCACACACGAATCACCGATTTCGACCATTCCTGAGCCTCAGCAGGCACTTTCACTGTGATTTCTCCATCTGCAAACTCAACAAAACGTTCGTCGAGAGCCACATTGTTCCAATAAGCCCATACACATTCAGTTCCTACAGCCGATACTCTGAATTTACCACAACCCAACTCATCTGTTAACAATTTAGGGAATTTAGCCTCATTACCATTTACTTGCAAGATAGAATTGAATTTACCAAAACCATTATCCACTTTGTTTGGGTTAGTGTCATCGTGGTTTTGTTCGCCATCAATAAGCAATTGATAGAGATATGTACCCGGACTGAGCAACATCGTAACCTCATACAATCCCTCTTCGTTCAAAGTCAAATCAGGAGTAAGAGCAGGTACCCAGTTATTCATCTGACCAGCAATTTGGATACGACCAATCTCGCGACCATTAGGATTATAAGTGAAAGTATAGTTCAATTTATCACTCTTACGCACAGGCACAGCATAAGCCACACCATCTACCCAAAGGTTGATAGTTGTCATCGGATGCATCTCTTCGCCACAATAAAAATCGAGTGTAAGCTTATCTTCGCTCAACGCCACTGCAAGTGCAGCATCGGCTGACGTAACCGAATCCACACGCGATGGGTCAACAACAAAGTCACGAGTCAACACCTTGGTAGGACCCACATTCACCAACGTAAGCGAGTTAGGACCCACACACACCGATTTATCAGGCTGACAACCAACCTCTGGCGCTTTGCAACAGCCAAACAACATCACAGCTGCCACAACCGAAAGAATAATTTTTTTCATTTTTATAGAATTTTATTATTATTTATTTGTTTTTAAAAGCGAAAATAACAGAAGAACAAAATTATTCTCCATTACCCACAATACGATGCAAAGATACAAAAAAAATCTTACATACACAACCCCTCTAAAATACAATCCTCCACCTAAAACAAATCGGCAAGACTCATAAAAGCCTCACCGATTTTATATTCCTTGTTCCCTACTTCCTGCTCCTTATTCACACACTGGACGAACAGATTGTCCGGTGACACGGAATTCATTGCCACTTTGTACACTAGAAGAAATAAAGAATATTTCACTAGCAAGCGTTGCGTTGTTAGTCTCAGTGTCAAGCGAACTTGACCAATAGTGACCATATCTCTCATTACTAGCTACACCACCAGTGCTCATACGACCTGCAGCTGGCAAGAAGATTGAATTACCATTAGGTCCTGTGACTTTATATCCATTTACACCATTTTGTGTGGTCCATGTCCATGTGCAGTTATTACGTAATTCATCTTGCTCTGCTTTAGTTGGCATACGCCAATTGCCTCCCCAATTTACTACCGCAGCATCATCTTCTGGGTCAAGTACTATTTTATTATCTACAATACCATAATAACTATCAGTACTATATTTTGTCATAGCATCCCAATTTGAACCATATTTATATGTAGTCCAATAATATATTTCTTTTGTATCAACCTCACCCCATGCAAAATAATCACCATACTCTTCTGGCGAATTTGCTCCTACGTTGCATGTAGCCCATTTCACCGACAATCCCAAATCTACCCATTCATGTCCATTATCCATTCCCGAAGTTTCGGTATTATCCGAACTTCCAGAAGACTCAATATAAACAGTATCATGTATATACACCGTTTTATGCACCTCCCTAACAACTATCTTTGGTATAAGCAGGTGAACTGTATCAGCCCATTCGTTCTCGTATAAAAACAAACTATCAACAACTGCATCTTGAATCAACTCGCCATTAGCCCAAACCACCGTATTATTCTGAGCTAAACCAACTAAACTAATTACCACTAAAGTAATTATTGCAAATATCTTTTTCATAATTATCTACTTTTTAAGTTAACAATATTTATACATTCCCCAAAAACAACAATATAAAACAACTATTTTGTCTATTCAGCCATCACATGAACAAGACGAACAGAATGACCGAACCAACGAGAACGTCCAGTCTCTGCCGGATACTGCTCTTTTTCATTAAATACATAATAATGAGCATAATCACCACCATCACACGAACCTGTCCAATAATAAGCTATAAAACCTATATTTGCAACTGACTCTCCACTACGATAACCCGCCACAGGCAAAAAGACTGCACCTAAAGCCTCTAATTTTTTCCACTCTTCAAAGGTGTATTTGTTTGTTTCCCAACCAAGAATTGTAGTTGTAAAAGCAATATCACTAGGCACATTACATCCGTCTGGTAATAAAATCATACCTTCTATAGAATCTATCATAGCCTGAGCATACAAATTAGCTGCATTTTCACGACCATTAAACAAATAATCCCATTCATCAGCCGAAAGCACACGCCACAAACCAGATTGATTGCCTCCATTTGAAATAGCATTATACCCCCAATCGTAATTAGTACCCACAATATCTTTTTCTTCAAATTTCAAAGGATAGTGAAGTGGATTGGTACTTGTAAGCGCAGGAGAAAAATCGCCATAACCCGATGTTGCCCAACCAAAAAGATCTACTACATCATAAACACTATCAATTTTACCATTCACTTTATACACCATATCATATTGCTCATCAGCAAAACTCCACGTATTAGTAGAAACTTGATACTTAAGATTGCCTTGTGAAAAACAAACTTGCTTATCTGCTGATATTGAGAATAATCCTGCTATAGCTCCATCTGGATACACTACAGAAGGATTATTTGGGTTATTTGGATCTTCAACATTCTCAGTATAGATTGTATCATGCACATAAACAGTGTCATAGACTACTTTTACAATTGTACGTGGCAAAATCAGATGAAATGTATCAATCTCATTCATTTCGCCATAAGTCAAACTATCGATTGTCTCTATAGGTGTACCATAAAGCAATTG
>JAZQRP010000152.1:0-8335 GCA_045629685.1 Candidatus Aphodosoma sp.
AACGGTCACCGTCAAAACTTTACAGAGTTAATGATTAAAGAAATTAAAGCGTAAAACCTATTAAAATCAGAAGAAAATGGCACACAAGAAAGGAGTCGGTAGTTCAAAGAACGGTCGTGAATCAGAAAGCAAACGACTTGGCGTAAAAGTTTTTGGTGGACAATTTGCTAAAGCTGGCAATATCATCGTTCGCCAACGTGGTACAGTGCACAATCCTGGTGAAAACGTAGGTATCGGTAAAGACCATACTTTGTTCGCCCTCATTGATGGCACAGTTGTTTTCCGTAAAAAACGTAACAACAAATCATACGTTTCTGTAGAGCCAGTTGCAGCTAACTAATTAGCTCTACTCGCTTGAGAAAAACTAAAGAAATAGCCGTTTAACAATAGGTTAAACGGCTATTTTTGTATGTTATTGGATTAAATAATTCAACGATTATTCTTCTACAGGCTCGAAGTCTTCTTTTGAGACAGCACAAAGAGGACAAGTCCAATCTTCAGGCACATCTTCAAATGGTGTACCTGGAGCGATACCATTGTCAGGATCACCTACTTGAGGGTCGTAAACCCAATGACATACTGAGCATTCATACTTTTTCATAATCTTTTTCAATTTTAAGGTTAAACACTATTTTTTCAATAACAATTTGTCAATCATCTCTTTCAATTTAGGTTTAGGCAAAGCACCTTGCTGAAACATAGGATTCTCGCCCATCGGTATGAATATTAATGTTGGAACCGAACGCACACCAAAGAATCGAGCCAATTCCTCTTCATCTTCTACATTCACCTTATAAATATCCACTTCACCCTCATATTCTTTAGCAAGCTCTTCAATCGTAGGCAAAAGCAAACGACATGGACCACACCACGAAGCATAAAAATCAATCAAAGCAGGTCTATCACCCAAAAATTTCCATTCACCAGTCGGATTATTTTCATAATCCATCACTCTGCGGAGAAATCCGCCTTTAGTTAAATTTATTGCAGACATAATAATAGATTGTTTTTCATTTATATTTTAGTTGTCAACAATTACACCACAAATATAGTGCAAATATAATAAACTGCCAAAAATAATGCAAAAAAAATGACAATCTGGCAAATTTACTTAATAAACTATAATAATTCACAAAAATATATTATTTATTTTGCCATACAAATTTTGTTTAATACCTTTGCATAAAATTTAAGAATACAAATAAATTTCGTAAACAAAATGTACCGATCCCGTATTATAATCGTAACATTATTAACGATTTGTTGCTCAAATTCAATATTTGCAGCAGAGAGCAATAGTTCAGATGATTGTATTATAACAGAATCAGACGAACCCTCCGGGCGACATCTCGACGACAACATAAATGTTGACATATTTGGCAATACTTCACGTTCTGTGTGTAGCATTATTTCTAAAAGCCAAATAACTCCTATTAGTCAACAAATTCAAAAAGTTATCCCAATTAAAAAAAGTCAAACTAAAAAAAGTGTATTGATAGCAATACGCCACGTTATTTGTGTTTATAGAGAATAAAAATTGACTATACAGAGACTTATTTTTTTAAAATTTCACTATAAACATAAATAACAAAATATGACACTTATTTTTATATACTTAATAGGAGCATTAGGATTATCGTTTCTATGTTCCATTCTTGAAGCAGTTTTACTATCAACGCCAATCTCTTTTATAGCAATGAAAGAGAATGAAGGAGCAAAATATGCAAAATTATTACGCGAATACAAAACTAACTCAGACCGTCCGATTGCAGCTATTTTATCATTAAACACAATTGCCCACACAATAGGTGCTGCAGGTGTAGGTGCCCAAGCAACAGAAATATTTGGAGAAGAATATTTTGGCATTGTTTCTGCCATACTAACAATACTAATTCTTGTTTTATCAGAAATTATACCTAAAAATATTGGTGCAACTCAATGGCGCAAATTAGCTTTGCCCGCAGCTCAAATAATTCGTGCAATGGTTATTTTGTGTTACCCTTTGGTTATATTATCAGAATATATAACAAAATTAACAATGCCTAAAAATAAGCCAAAAGCAGTAAGCCGCGAAGAAGTATCGGCAATGGTTAATGTTGGCGTCGAAGAAGGTGTTATTAAAACAAAAGAAAATCGTGTAATCCAAAGTTTTCTGAAATTGGTCAATGTTAGAGCAGAAGAGATTATGACCCCAAAATCCGTTGTAGCCTCAACAAGCCAAAACAGTACATTAGAAGAATTTTACAACAACAAAGATCTGACTTCTTTCTCACGTATCCCTGTATATCACAATGATAAACGCTATATCACAGGGTATGTTTTACGTGATACTGCATTAGAAAATCTGACTGAAGACAAATTTAATATTCGACTTTCAGAATTGGCTCGTCCTATACTAACGTTTAAACCTTCGGATGCGGTTTCTGACATTTGGGAACAGTTGTTATCTCATAAAGAACATATATCGGTTATTGTTGATAAAGATGGTGTTATGCTCGGTATTGTAACAATGGAAGATGTTATTGAAACTATGCTGGGTGTTGAAATTGTAGATGAAAATGATATTGCCGAAGATATGCAACTATTAGCAGAAATGAAAGATTAAGAAAAACGCCATTTGATTTATTGTCAAGTGGCGTTTTTTTTGTAATTTTGTGCCTAAATTATAACACTCTTATTATGATTGTATTTAATACTACTTTTTCGATACACGAATCGGTGACAGACCGATGCTTGAAATATATTCAAACACAGTATATTCCGAATATGATGGATGATGGATTTGCTAATCCCCTACTGCTAAAAATACATAGCGAATCAACCGATGGATACCACAACTATGCGGTGCAATTCTATGCATCGACATTGGATTTTGTGACAAATTGGAAAAAAGAGATGGAGAAGGAATATGTGGATGAAGTGCGCTCTATTTTTGGAGAAAAAGCACTAACATTCAGCACTATAATGGAAAGTATATAAAATGAGGAATGGGGAATGGGGAATGAGGAATGAGGAATTGAGAATTTTACTACAAACAAAAGATATAGAAAATAGAAGCTTAATTAGACTCTCTTATCGAAAAAAATTGAGAAATGAATAATACAACACCAAAAATAACACCAGAGAGAATAATCTTGGGGATTGACCCGGGCACTACGGTGATGGGTTATGGGGTGATAAAGGTTGTGGGCAAAAAGGCAGAATTGATAACACTCGGAGCTGTAGATTTGCATAAGCTAAAGGATCACTATCTCACACTGAAGGAGGTGTTTAATGCCGTCACTGCACTGATTGAGAAATACTTGCCCGATGAGATGGCAATTGAAGCACCGTTTTTCGGAAAGAACGTGCAATCAATGCTCAAACTTGGTCGTGCTCAAGGTGTTGCAATTACGGCAGCTCTATTACGCGATATACCAATAACAGAATATGCCCCTTTGAAAATTAAGATGGCAATTACAGGCAATGGTGGAGCAAGCAAGGAACAAGTGGCAAGTATGCTCGAACGTATGCTGCATATACCTAAAGAGATGATGCCTAAGCACTTGGATGCAACAGATGGATTGGCGGCAGCATATTGTCATTTTCTACAATCAAGTAGCCCTGAAACTACAAAAAAATATTCGAATTGGAAGGACTTCATTGCTAAAAATCCCGATAAGATTGGATAATGACCAAAAAGAGTTCAAGACAAAAAACAAGGATATATCAAAATAGAATATACACAATACAAAAATAGCCTCGAAATCAACATTCAAGGCTGTTTTTGTATCTACATATAAATAGATTTACTCTGTAAATTCGATGATTGTGCCAGTAATTACCGCTGTGCGTTGAGTATAAATACCCCAAACTATATGTTTTGTAGAAACCGCAGTTGTTACGTTGATAATAGTTTGGCTACCAGTAAGGTTAGCTTTTTCGTACATATCAGAAATAGCATTATTCATCAAAGATTTTTGAGATAAACCGCCAATACCAAATACATAAGTAGCCGACCATTCACCTTTTGCAAGACCTACAACTTTGAAATTATCCTCCAATAAACGAACTTCTGTATGAGTAGGCACATAACTTGGATATTGTGTCATATTTAAACCAGTTGCAATACCACAACTTGAGAATAAAACTACTGACAAACAGCAGAAAAGAAAATATTTAAATTTTTTCATGATAATGTCCCTAATACGTGTCGGGCGCAACTTTTATAAAAATGTATTAATTAAGTAGATACAAAAAAGCGAGAACTTAACTTTCTCGCTAGTAGTAGGTATTTGGCGTGACCTTGAAAGTACGAATAAGTTAAGCCCACGCATTATACGCAATGGGCATTCTTGAACTTATTCCTTCACTTTCGTAAATCGCCAAATTTAACTACTAGAAGAAATGTGCAAAAATGCTATAACTACCCGAGAATAATACTCGAGAATATGTGGATGCAAAGGTAGGTATTATTTTTGAATTAAGCAAGAGATTAATGAGTTTTTTTGTATGTTTGGCATAAGAGTTGCTTTTTTAGGTGTGATAATAAACTTTTAGTTATGAAAACCTTAATCTTATTTATTATGTTACAATTTACATTGCCTCAGTTACCATACGAATATGAGGCGTTAAAACCTACCATGAGCGAAGAAACACTTCGCTATCACCACGACAAGCATCACTTGGCGTACGTAAACAATCTAAACAAATTAATTAAAGGCACCGAATTTGAAGATGCTGAGTTAGTTGACATAGTACGCCATGCAAAGGGTACGATATTCAATAATGCGGCACAAGTATGGAACCACACATTCTATTTCGAACAATTTGGCGAATGGACTCCAATAGAGGGTCAATTAGCACAACAAATTGTACGTCAATGGGGTACGATTGAGAAATTCAAAGAAGAATTTGTTGCTGCTGGTATATCGCAATTTGGGTCTGGCTGGGTATGGCTTGTATGCGATAAAGACGGTGAATTGAGTATTTTAACCGAATCAAATGCTGGTAATCCTCTGACAAAAGGATATATTCCACTTATGACATTTGATGTCTGGGAGCATGCCTACTACATTGATTATCGCAATCAAAGAGGTGATTATTTAAGCGCATTATGGCTAATTTTAGATTGGCGCGTAATTGAGGATAGATATATGTTTTTCTTAGATTATTAAACATATAAGCTACAAGTTGCTTTATCATATATTTATAGTATATTTATCCTATATTTATAGTATATTTATAATATGTTGTAGATAAGGTATAAATATGATTAAATAAGTAACAAGAAAAAATAAAAGGCTGTGTCTGTATATTTGACACAGCCTTTTGTTTTTATTAGATATTTTAGAGTGTATATTTTGCAATATTTGCAATTGTTACAAGATGACAAGCTACTACGCCTGCTGTTTCGGTACGGAGACGGGATTCGCCTAGTGTTATTGCACGGAATGAATTGCGTAGTGCGAGTTCCACCTCTTCTTCGGAGAAATCGCCTTCTGGCCCGACCATAACTACTACGTCAGATGATGGAGGACATGCGTGTAGAAGATGTTGTTTAGGTTGGTCGTAGCAATGGGCAATGAAAAGTGAGGAATGAGGAGTGAGGGATGAGAAATTATTGATAAAATCCTTGAATGTTATCATTGGATTGAGGCGTGGAACATAGGCCTTTAGGCTTTGTTTGGCAGCCGACACAAGGATTTTCTCAATACGCTCGGGTTTGATGATTTTACGCTCGGAATAGCGACAACAGAGGGGTGTGAGTTCGTCGAAACCTATTTCGGTAGCTTTTTCGACAAACCACTCGAAGCGGTCGATATTTTTGGTTGGAGCGACCGCCAAATGTAATCGGAATGGACGACGACCATATTCAGTTTGAACATTAAGTATCTCTACTTGAGTGCGTTTAGGATGTGCTTCGGTAATCTGTGCTTCATACAGACCTCCTACCCCATCTATTATGTGTATGTGGTCGCCTGCCTTCATGCGGAGGACTTTGGCGCAATGTTGCGACTCTTCTTCGGGAAGAGTGAGAGTTTGGACTATATCAGGAGCGTAGAATAGGTTCATTTTATTTATTTTTTATGTTACTTTTGTCATTGCGCAAAAGTAACCAAAACGCTAATGCTGTGCTTAAAAAACTAAAAAATTGAGATAAATCCTACAACGATTTAAACTCGAGCAAACTGACTACTTCTTCAAGGTGCATGTGCTTGCCCTCTAATTTTGTGCCTTGATCTTGATTAGAGTAACCTCGCCAAAAATCGTTGCCTAACGAATTTATATCAATTTTTCTTAACGTTTTTTTAAGGCAAGGCACAATATTAATTCTGCATTTTACTTCATTTAACCTCAAAAACAGCGAGTGGTGTTTTGTCTTTATAAAGAGTTACTTTGCCTTTTTCGGCTTTATAAGCATTGGCTGTTTCAAGGATTGTTGAGATTTGCATCTCAATTTTATTTGATTCTTCATCGCACATACGACGAGTCATGCCTACGCCTGAAAATTTGATTTTACCACCTGCTGCTTTATATTGCCCGAAGAATTGGTTACATCCTGAATGACCATTGATTTTATAAACACCATCAGCAACAGCAGTTTCGGCAAACATAAATGTGACAGGTTCGAATGTTGATTTTACATCGTAAGCGACACCATTTAATTCAATAAGATTAAGTGTTTTGCCTTGTAAACAGAAAACAGGTTCTTTTACGCGTGATGCACAAGATGAGAAAATTAAAGCCAAAACGGCTACAATAATAAGATTTCTTTTCATAGTGAATTAAATATAAATAGTTTATAAAAGTGTTTTTCTATTTAGAAAGAAATATTTTTGATAAGTTTAATTATGTAGTGCAAATTTACAATTTTTTTTTGAGTTATATAGGTGTCGTATAAAAATTTTTTTGTACATTTGCAAAATAAAATGTTCATAGTTGATAATCGAGGGCAATGGTAGCCACATTAGTCTGACTGTGTATTATAACTTACGACTTTCTACTTACTACTAAAAAAAACGATATGAATAATTGGTTTGAATGTAAAGTGACATACGACCGCACAGGCGAAGATGGTATGATAAAAAAGGTAACTGAACCTTATATAGTTGATGCATTGTCGTTTACGGAGGCAGAATCGCGTATTTGCAAAGAGTGTCAAGCATACGCAACTGGTGAATTTACGGTGTCGGCAGTGAAGCGTTGCAAGATTGCAGAAATGTTTTTCAACGAAGATTTACAAGAATACAAATGGTTCCGTTGCCGTGTGAATTATGTGTCGGTTGACGAAGAAAAAGGTGTTGAAAAACGCATTGCTCAAACCATGATGGTGCAAGCTGTGGATTTTCAGGATGCAGTGAAGGCTCTTGTAAAGGGTATGGATAGTAGTGTGTGCGACTATGAAATTGCATCTATTACTGAGACTAAAATAATTGATGTATATAAATACGAACCTGCTGAAGTTAATGCATAATTATTCATTTCGCTCATGATTAAAGAAAATCTAAACGAGATACGCAAAGGGATACCTGAGGGAGTGGAATTGGCATGTGTATCGAAATTTCATCCTGTAGAGGCCATCGAAGAGGCGTATGCTGCTGGTGAAAGAGTGTTTGCTGAGAGTCGCCCTCAAGAGTTTGTGGCTAAAGTTGAGGTATTGCCAACGGATATTGAGTGGCATTTCATTGGTAACTTGCAGACTAACAAGGTGAAGATGGTGGTACCACATGCTACGTTAATACATAGCATGGCCAACGATAGATTGTTTGACGAGGTGGAGAAATGCGCTGCTAAAATAGATAAGGTGCAAGATGTGTTGATTGAATTACACGTTGCACAAGAGGAGAGTAAAAGTGGATTTACACCAGAAGAGGCAATTGAATTGTTGAGCGACGAATTTATTGCATTGCATCCTCATATCAGAATTTGTGGCGTAATGGGTATGGCATCGCTCACAGATGATGAAGCAAAGATACGCGCTGAGTTTAAAGCAATAAAGGCGACATTTGAACGTTTGAGAGACGAGGTATTTGATGGATGCGACTATTTTTGCGAGGTATCGATGGGCATGTCGGGCGACTACCCTATTGCTATCGAAGAAGGGGCTACGATTGTGAGAATTGGTAGTTCAATTTTTGGAAATAGAAATTATTAAAACAAAATAAATCATTAATAACTAACTAATATCTAATCTAATAACAATGGAAAAATTATTGATGTTGGGCGACGAAGCTATCGCTCAGGCTGCAATTGATGCAGGTCTTTCGGGAGTATTTGCTTATCCTGGTACTCCATCTACAGAAATCACTGAGTTTATCCAAGACTCAAAAATGGCTAAAGAGTTGGGCATCCG
>JAZQRP010000153.1:0-2482 GCA_045629685.1 Candidatus Aphodosoma sp.
GGCGTGGCAAGAAAGTATGGCCCTACATCGGTGGCTCTATTGGTGGTGGTGCCATGCACTCTCTCATGGTTGTCGATGGCAATCAAGACGATTGGACTCCAGAAAGTTATACTATCTTAAATAAACAAAGTTTCTTCTACATTGGACCTTATGCTGGCATTGATGTGTGTCTAACCAAACGTATCCACTTCACATTCCGCTTAGATTGGATGATGGCCCTTGCTCAAAAGTCAATACTCTTACCAACAGGTCCTCGTTTATACGTTGGTTTTATGTTCTGTCATTAATTACATCTACTATGAATTTTTCAGGAATAATACTCGGTTTAGTCTCTTTCATCTGCATCGGACTATTCCACCCCTTAGTCATCAAAGGCGAATACTATTTTGGCACTCGCTGCTGGTGGGCCTTTGCATCAGCTGGAGTTATAACACTAATTGCCTCTCTTCTCGTCGAAAACATCTATCTCTCTGTGATTTTCGGAGTAATATCTTTCTCTTGTTTTTGGTCGATTCTCGAACTATTCGAACAAGAAAAACGAGTTAAACGTGGCTGGTTTCCCAAAAATCCAAAACGTATGTAAATTTACTTGAAAATTTTAATAAAAAAAATGTTATATTTTAAAAAAAAATATGTAACTTTGTGACTTAAAATATATGAAAATAAACAAGGTTATATATAATAGTGAAGTTTATACATTTGAGAATTCAAAGGTATTCTCTTTTACGATTTACCCCCCTATATACAACTATTTAATAATCAAGCAATTAAAAAATACAGTCAATTGTTAACGTTACACACTAAGCATATGTACGTGCTTTGTGTGTAACGTTTTTTTATTAATGAATTTATTTATATAAAAGTTGTACACGACACAAACTTAGTGTATTTATTATGAAAAAGATTTCTTATTTATTTGCTTTGGTAACCATTTGTTTATGTTTTGTTCAATGCGAAACAAATAAAATAGGACAAAATGGTACACATAAAGGCCATGAGTATGTTGACCTTGGTCTCTCTGTGAAGTGGGCAACTTGCAACGTAGGTGCTACTACCCCTGAAGGTTTTGGCGATTATTTTTCGTGGGGCGAAACAGAAACAAAAACAATGTATGATTGGAGTACATATAAACATGCTAAAGACTATAACCAATTAACGAAATATTGCCACAATAAAGAGTATGGTTTCAATGGATTCGTTGACAATAAATTTGAGCTTGACCCAGAAGATGATGCTGCAACAGCAAATTGGGGTGGCAATTGGCGCATGCCTACAGCTGATGAGTTAGATGATTTGCGCTATAGTTGTATTTGGAAATGGACTACACAAAATGGTGTAGCTGGTCTTTTAGGTACATCACGTGTAGAGGGTTACACCGACCGTACTATATTTTTCCCTGCTGCAGGTTATTATTTTGAGAATCAATTAGAATTTAATACTGCTCTTGGAGATGGCCTTTATTGGAGTAAATCAGCATATGATGATGCTAAGTATCCTTATTGTGCTAGTGCATTAACATTTAGGGAAGAAGATAGTGTATTGTATGCGACTTTTGATCGCCTTAACTTGCGTAATGAAGGTCTTTCTGTTCGCGCAGTATGTCCATAATTTAAAAATAGTAATTAGTAAATATTGATTTAATTTTGAATATATCATGAAAAAGATTTTTTATTTAGTTACATTAGTAATATTTAGTTTATTGTTTGTACAATGTGAAAAAGAACTAGATGGTAAAGGTGTACATGAAGGTCATGAATTTGTTGATCTTGGTTTGCCATCAGGATTGAAATGGGCGGCATACAATGTAGGAGCAGAATCTCCAGAACAATCTGGCGACTATTTTGCTTGGGGCGAGGTAGAACCTAAAAGTTATTATTTTTGGGATACTTATAAATATAGTGGTGATAAAGATTCTACTTTCACAAAATATTGCACTGATACTCTATGTGGTTTAAATGGATTTGTTGATAATAAATTACAACTTGACATAGAAGATGATGCAGCTCACGTGAATTGGGGTGGCAATTGGCGCATGCCAACAGCCAAAGAGGCACAAGAATTATATGATTACTGCAAATGGACATGGACTACTCAAAATGGTATACCTGGATATAAAGTTATGGGAATCAATGGCAATTCTATCTTTTTACCAGCAGTAGGCTCGATAGGATGGGACAAATTCTATGACCTTGGAGAAGAAGGTGTTTTTTGGACAAGTTCTCTATCTGGACCAGATTTTGTCTATTCTAATAGTCCGGTTTTTTTAAGATTAATTGAAAAAGATATTGCCTTTAACATAGTTACGCAACGTTGCTGGGGATTCTCTGTTCGTGCAGTATGCCCTTAACTCAAAACTAAATTCTAACATTAATAATTATATAAGAATATGAAAAAATTTACTTTACTTTTTGTATCAACTTTAATTAGTTGTATTACATTATTTGCCAGCATCGAAGTTAATGGCATTTATTATCAATTAGAT
>JAZQRP010000154.1:0-4619 GCA_045629685.1 Candidatus Aphodosoma sp.
AGTAGAGAACAATCTCCCAACATTCAAAAGTGGAGACACTATTACAGTAGATTACCGTATTAAAGAGGGTAACAAAGAGCGTATTCAACGTTATCGTGGTGTAGTTATCAAAATTACTGGTCACGGTGCAACAAAACGCTTCACAGTTCGTAAAATGTCAGATAACGTAGGTGTTGAACGTATCTTCCCTATGAACTCTCCATTTATCGACAAAATCGAGGTTAACAAAATTGGTAAAGTACGTCGTGCTAAATTGTATTACCTCCGTAACCTCACAGGTAAAGCTGCTCGTATCGCTGAAAAACGCGGTTAATCGAGAGCAAACAAAAGAGGAAACAAGACTTTGTGCGTAGCGCAAAGTACACAACAAAGAAACTCCCAACATCAAATTTATTTGAATGTTGGGAGCTTTTTTTGATGTGTATTTATTCGGAACGAATAAATCTTGTTTTCTCTTTTTTTGTTTGCCGAGTGTGAGCGTTTTGGGCGAAGCCAAAAACGCGGTTACTCTTTTCTCATTGCTTCGGCTGGGGATATGCGAGTAACAAAATATGATGGACCAACGAGCATAAGAATAGATGCTACAGCAAGACCTATATTGATAAGTAGCCACGCAAAAAGGGATAGTTGCACAGGCACATGGTCAACATAGTAAGACGTAGGGTCAAGTGGTATCGCATGTGTAAAATATTGAATAGCTATTATAGCCAGACCAATAACATTGCCCCAAATCATGCCACGCGAGATGAGATATGCCGATTGAGTAAGGAATATTTTGCGTATAGTCCAATTGTTGGCTCCGAGCGATTTGAGCAGTCCGATAGTAGCAGAGCGTTCAAGAATAAGGATAAGCAATCCTGAAATAACGCAAAAGCCAGATACGGCAAGCATTAATATGATTATGACGATAGCATTCATATCGAGCATAGCAAGCCAATCGAATATTTGAGGTGTTAGGCTTTCGATGGTTTCTACGCGATAAAGGATGTCAGTATTGTGGGAGTAGATAATGATTTTATTGAATAAATCGGCAGAAGTTTGGTTGAGACGAGAATAGTCTTTTACAAGTATTTCAAGAGTAGAAAATTGGTTGTCATTCCACTGATTTAGGCGTTGTATGTGGCTTATGTCAGTGAGAATGTAGAGTTTATCATAATCGGCAAATGTAGTTTTGTAGATACCTGCAACAGTGAATTTGCGAGCACGTAGTCCATTGTTAGAGGCAAAATAGACGGTATATGAGTCGCCTATTTTCAAGTTCATTGTGTTGGCGATAGTCGAGCTTATCAATGAGGAATTAGGAGTAAGAAATGAGGAGTTTACAGACCCCCTCCGCTCTTCGAGCTCGTCCCCCTTACTAAGAGGGACAGTTTTTGGCAATGTGCCTTCAATTAGGTTTTGAGAGAAGAACTCCCAGTTGTAGGTTGAGTCAACACCTTTGAGGAGTATGCCTTGAAAAGCCTCTTCAGTATGGATGATGCCAGGTTGGGTGGCAATATGTTGTATGTCACTAATGTTTGGGGTTGTTTTTAATAGACTGTCGAGTTGGGGAGTGAGTGTGATAGGTTCGGATTGGAGAGAGCTGTAGTTGTTGTAAGACATTATCTGAATATGACTACCGAACCCAATTATTTGATTGCGCACCTCGCTTTTGAAGCCGACAATTACGGCTATGGAGATAAGCATTACAGCAAGACCGAGTGTTATGCCTATTATAGCAATACGCACAGCAGGACGCGACATACTTTTGTTGTCACGCTCTTCACGGTTGAAACGGTTTGCTATGAATAGTTCGAATTTTGCCATAGTTTTTTTTAGACAAGAAGACAGGAGAACATGAGTTTTTTGAACGTAAATTCTCGTAAATTTAACCGTAAATTATTTTTTGATGGATAATTTATGGGAATTTATGTTTTATCTAGTTATTCAAGTAGTCCACGGTTGCACCAATGCGAGAATGGGGTCATGGCACGGGCGGCATCGGTGAGGTGAGCGATAAGTTGTTGTGGGTTGTTCAGTAGCGAGTCGTCGAAATGGTGCTCGGTGAGCCATTGTTTCTTTTTGAGTAGTTCGATGGCAGGGTGGTCAGCCGAATAGCCCATAGGAGGACGTTTGAGTTCCTCGAAACAGGTAAGGTGGTCACCGAAGTAATGTTTGAAATCGGGTTGCGACATGATGTTGAATAACTCTTCATACTCGGTGTCGATATAAGAACGGAAGCGTTTGATACCTTGATTATCAGCACACCAAATGCCACCAGATAGCATACAATTGCCAGGTTGAAGGTGGATGTAGTAGCCAGAGAATAGACTGCGATGACCTCCATTCATAGCTATGTAGGAGCCAAAATGGCGTTTATAGGGTGATTTGTCAGGCGAGAAACGAGTGTCGCGATAGATACGGAAGAGACATTCTTTAGGTTCGAGGTAGCGCACTTGTGGGTCAAATTGTCCGATTTCGTTGATGAGAGTGGCAGTTAGGTCGAGCATTGCTTGACGTGCAATATCATATCGCTCGCGGTTTTCTTGTAACCACGAGCGATTGTTATTTTGTGCTAAGTCTTGTAAAAATGGTAGAATTGATTCGTAATTCATAATTTTCTGTTACTTTTGTGACCAAAATTACTTCGTGATTTTTGCTGCGCTCGGCAACTGAAGTAAACTTCGTTGCTCTCGCTTATCGCAAAAATTAACCAAAAGTCTTTATATCATTGGTTACTTTTGTGACCAAAAGTAACCAAAAGTCTTTGCTATGCTTAAAAAGCTAAAAAATTAATATAAATTCTACTCCGCTTTAAACTCGGGCAATCGGAGTGCTTCTTCAAGTTTTCCGTGCTTGCCCATTATTTCAGTACCTTGATATTATTTTGTGTAACCTCGCCAAAAACCGTTGCTTAACGGATTTTTTACTATCCTTTTTTGTCGCGTTTTTACGCAAGGCATGTTGAAATTGCTCATGCCAGCAACCGAAGTAAATTTCGTTGCTCTCAATTCTTTATTGGTTGGCAGGGACGACGAAGCGGGCAGTTACGCGGTTGCGTTGTTCTACGAATACAAGACGTTCACCAATGAGTTTATCTACTATCTCTTTGGTATAGTGACGAATAGTGATGAGTTCGACGTCGGTATTATAGAGCACTTCGTACTCATCTTTGAGTTCGTCAATCATGCGTTGGAAATTGATTTCGTTGTAGTCAACGCAGAGCGAGAAGCTGATAGCGGCAGTTTGTACGAGGCTTGATTTGAGGCGGTATGATGCAAGCACTCCGAATATTTTGCTGAGACGCTCTTCGGCGATGAATGAGAAATCGCGTGGAGTAAGCGAGAGGAGCACTTGGTTGCGTTTGTTGATGTAGATAGGTGGAAGGTCGAGACGTTCGGTGTAGTTGGTGATTACAGAACCTGGCTCGGCTGGGTGGACAAACGATTTTACGTGAAGTGGTATGCGTTTGTTTTGCAAAGGTTTCACTGTTTTAGGGTGGATAACCGATGCACCACAATAGCTGAGTTCGATAGCCTCTTTGTAAGAGAGAACAGGTATGATTTGAACGTTATCGTAGAGTTTTGGGTCGGCATTCATCACGCCAGGCACGTCTTTCCAGATGGTTACGGTTTCGGCATCGAGAAGGTTGGCAAGGATTGCTGCTGTGTAGTCGGAACCTTCGCGACCGAGAGTTGTAGTCTGGTTAGTTCTTGTGCCAGCGAGGAAACCTTGAGTGATTGTGAGCTGTTTGTTGAGGAAAGCTTCGCGGCAGAGGTCGAGACTGATTTCCATATCTACGTTAGCATCGCGGTGATTGGCATCGGTGATGATGCATTTGCGCACATCAATCCATTCTGCAGGAAGTCCAATATGGCAGAGATATGTAGCTACAATAGTAGTTGAAAGGAGTTCGCCAAACGACACAATGCGGTCGTACTCAAAGTCGTAGCTAAGCGAAGGACGTTGAGAAATGATTTCATAGAGTTGAGCATATAGGTCGGCAACGAGGGTGTCGATAGTGTCGCGTTGGTCGCCAAAAAGGTCGGCAATGATTGCTTCGTGATAATCGACTACGGCTTGGATGTGATGCTCGACATCAGATTTGTGGTTGAAGAAACTGTTGACCACAAGCTCGAAAGCATTGGTCATTTTGCCCATTGCCGAGATAACAACTGCGAGATTGTCGTCAGATTGTTTTACTATTTCGCAAAGATTGCGTACGCCGTTGGCATCTTTAACTGATGCGCCTCCAAATTTGTATATTTTCATATTTTATAATTGTTTATTTAGACATGAAGACAAGAGAACATGAGTTCTTTGTTTGGTTGTAAATTAACAAGCAAAGTTACGAATTTTTTTTGGATTGTGCAATATATGCACTGATTGCTATATTATATGTTTATCATATATTTATAGTATGTTTATAGTATATTTATCATATATTTATAGTATGTTGTAGTTAGGGCAAGGTTAAGGTGCTTCGTTAATTTAGTTGAAAAGGGGGATGTTGAAAGGGGTGTTTTTATGCGGATATTCTGGAAATACCTGATATTCCGGATTTTTGGTGTGTGTGGTTTTTCTAGGCAATCTAGACGCTTCGCTATCTAGGTTTTTAGTCTAGCTGCTAATAGGATGCA
>JAZQRP010000155.1:0-24313 GCA_045629685.1 Candidatus Aphodosoma sp.
GGCGATTTTATCTTCCGCGACTTTGCTGATGGTGTCGAATATATCTCTATTATGTTCGAAATGAAAAACGAAATGGACACGACTGCCACTAAACACAAAAACGAAGATTTCCTTACCAAACTCGACAAAGACCGTAACGAGAAAAAATGCGAATATGCTGTGCTAGTATCTCTGCTTGAGCCCGACAACGACTTCTACAACGAGGGTATCGTGGATGTGTCGTATCGCTATCATAAGATGTTTGTTATTCGTCCTCAGTTCTTTATGCCTCTTATCTCGCTTCTATCACAAGCCTCGCGCAAAAGCATAGAATACAAAAAAGAACTTCAATTGGTGCGACAACAATCGGTGGATGTAACTAACTTCGAGAACAAGCTCAACGACTTCCGCGACAAGTTTGGCAAACACTATATGCGCGCAAGCGAGAAATTCAACAAAGCTATTGAGGAAATTGATAAAACAATCAAATCACTTCAAAAGATGAAAGAGGACCTCCTCAGTTCCGAAAACTACCTTCGCCTTGCCAACAACGACACTGAAGACCTCACCATCAAACGCCTTACTCGTGGCAACCCAACAATGAAACAAAAATTCGACGAAGCAAGAAATCTTTAAATCATAAATAAAAACTCGACCGCTAATTTCGCAGTCGAGTTTTTTATTTTAACGGACAGCATAGTCCTTATTCAATAAAACAAAATTAGTCGCCATTAATAGAAACTAGGAATTCGGCATTGTCTTTTGTGCGCTCCATGCGCTCTTTAAGGAATTCCATTGCTTCGGTTACGTTCATATCCGAAAGATAGTTACGCAACACCCACATACGACTCAACACTTCTTTTGGCAACAAGAGGTCGTCTTTGCGTGTAGATGAGGCCATTATGTCCACCGCAGGGAATATGCGTTTGTTTGCCAATTGACGGTTGAGTTGAAGTTCCATATTGCCTGTACCTTTAAATTCTTCGAAGATAACATCGTCCATTTTGCTACCAGTATCGGTGAGTGCAGTGGCAATAATTGTGAGCGAACCACCATTCTCGATATTACGCGCTGCGCCGAAGAAGCGTTTTGGTTTGTGAAGCGCATAGGCATCGACACCACCTGACAACACTTTGCCCGAAGCAGGCAAAAAGGTGTTATAAGCACGAGCCAAACGTGTAATTGAGTCAAGAAGTATAACTACATCGTGACCACACTCTACAAGGCGTTTTGCCTTCTCGTGCACCATAGTGGCTACTTTGATATGATGCTCAGCCGACTCGTCGAATGTTGAAGATACTACCTCTGCACGCACACTGCGCGACATATCTGTCACCTCTTCTGGGCGCTCATCAATAAGCAAAATAATCATATAGATATTTGGATGATGCTCAAGTATCGAATTGGCTATATCTTTAAGCAACATAGTTTTACCTGTCTTAGGTTGAGCCACGATAAGTCCACGCTGACCTTTGCCGATAGGAGCAAATAAATCAACTATACGACTTGACAACGACGCAGGTTTGCCAGGTGTGGTGAGTTGGAATTTTTCGTCAGGGAAAATAGGAGTAAGGTGCTCGAATGGAACACGGTCACGCACTTTTTCAGGTGGTAATCCGTTAATTTTCAAGGCGCGCACAAGTGGAAAATATTTTTCGCCTTCGCGCGGTGGACGAATATTTCCCTCTACAGTATCGCCTGTTTTCAAGCCATACGACTTGATTTGCTGTGCACTAACATATATATCATCAGGCGAAGAGAGATAGTTATACTCAGCCGAACGAAGGAATCCATAGCCATCTTGCATCATTTCGAGTGTACCAATACCGACAAGAATATCGTCGAATTCATACATCTTCTCTCCCTCGGCAAGAGCTATATTTTTAGGCTGATTGTTCGGCTCTTGCTTTTTATCTTTATTATTCTGAGGCTGTTGAGCCTTATTATTGTTTGGAACGTTTTGTTGCTTAGGTTGTTGCTGTTGAACAGGTTGCACTTGTTGTGGTTGAGCCTGCAGTTTAGGCTGTTGCGTAGCTGGTTGTGATTGTTGTAGTTGTTGTGGAACAACCTCTTTTTCAACAGAAGCAGAAGCTGTAGCAGTGGCAACTACTTCTGGTTGTTCTTTTTGGGCAACAGTAGGTTTTGCCTCTTCTGTCTTTTTAACCTTCTTATTATTGGCTTTATTATTAGGCTTTTTATTTTCTTTTGGTTTGTTTTCAACAACTGTTTTTTTAGCAGGTTGTTCTTTTACAGGTTCAGTATTAGCTACAATAACCGCCTCTTTTTTCTCTGTTTTATTTTCAACAACCTCTTTTTTCTCAATAGGTTTACGTTCAACCACGTTGATGCCACTCTCGTCGGTCACCACCGTTTTGGCGATACGAGTGCGTTGTTTTTTAGCTTTATTATCATCTTTTTTATCGACCGAAGTAACAATAGCTTGTTGATCTAAAATAGCATAAATAAGTGCATCAGGTGCTAAAGATTTAGCTTTTTTTACACCTAATTCTTGTGCTATACGCAAAAGTTCGTCTTGACTTTTGCCTCGAAGTTCTAAAATGTTATACATATTCGAATTGAGAGTTGAAAATTATTCGCTTCGCTCATGATTTTTGCTTTGCTCGACAATTAGAGTGAACTCTATTATTCTCGCGTACCGCAAAAATTGAAATTTAAAAGTTTAGGGAAATAATTAAATCGAAGAAATCAATTTATTGAAGGATTATAGCTATTTGCTATATTTTGAGTGCAAAATTACAAAAAAAAAATGAAACACACAAATTTTTATTGATATAGAAGTTTAGGTAAAGTACTTTAAAGATATGGTTATCCTCTGAAGAGCCTATGAAGAAGTTAGGAATGAGGTAAAGATATCTTCCGTTTATTCTACTTATAATCTTCGTGTTTATTATTTTATTTTTTTCTAAAACTTTCATTGTATTTTATTGTTGCAAATCTAATAATTATTTTGTAAATTTGCACACTATAATTTATCGTACATAATACAATAACAAAAATGTCTGTATCAATAATATATTATATTCTGCTTGCGATACTAATCCTATCTCTTGTTGTTCAATTAGGATTTTATTTTATACCTTACACTGCTATTTTGCGCCGTACTCGCAAAATCAAAAAGGGAAATGTTGCTCATACGGTCGAGCAACCACCTGTTTCGGTCATTATTTGTGCAAGAAACGAAGGTGATAATCTTCAACGTTTTCTTCCTTTGGTTTTAGAGCAAAATTATGCAGATTATGAGGTGATTGTCGTAAACGATGGGTCATGCGACGACACTGATGACATTATAAAGGAGTTGCAAAAAGTTTACCACAACCTTTATGTTACTAATATTCCGCAAGAGACGCGTATTATTAGTCACAAGAAATTGGCTATTACGGTGGGTGTAAAAGCGGCTAAGAATGAAATATTGCTCTTTACGGATGCCGATTGTCGTCCTCTCACGCCTGATTGGATTACTACAATGGTACGCAATTTCGACGAAAATACTGAATTTGTACTCGGTCATGGAGACTACTATTGTGAACCTGGCTTTATCAGTAAAATGATTTCGTACGACACTCTAACCATTGCTATGCAATATATGGGTTTTGCGTTGCTTGGTCACCCTTACATGGGGGTTGGTCGCAATATGGCTTATCGAAGAAGTACGTTTTTCCGTCTTAAAGGGTTTGCTGGATTTTTGCATATCCCGTCGGGCGATGACGATTTGTTAATCAATGCTTTTGGAAAGAAACATAATACGCGTATAGAGCCTTCGTTTGAAGCCAAAACATTGTCGCTACCAAAAACTACGTTCACAGATTGGTACTACCAAAAACTACGTCATCTTAGTACGGTTGATGTCTATAAGTCAGGCAGTAAAATGTGGATTGGACTTGAACCTCTCACTCGTGGATTATTCTATCTTGCTATCCTATTGTTGATTGTATTAGGCTATAATAATCCTATAATACTTGCTATTGCATTAGGTGCGTTTCTATTCCGTTTTTTAATTCAACTGACTATTATCAACCTAACGACTAAAGTGTATAAAGATAAAGGTTTCGGATTGTCGATTATTTTATTTGACATTATATTGCCTTTAGTAACACTTTATATACTTACTATTGGAAAAATATTCCGCCGTAAAACCAAATTTATTTGGAAATAACACTTTTATTCAATAATTTTTACTAAATTTGCCAAGTTTTATCTATTAAGATAATTCATTATAAACAAATTGAAATGAACCCTCTCCTATTTTGGAGACTAAACTTTTTTTTGACTATGGATGCACAAGAATTCATTACAGAACAAAATTTTGATCCACAACAACTTGCAACTCTTACTCGCGAAGAATTGGTTAGCACTCTCAAAGAGATTGTAGAAAATGGTGAAATAACTGCTATTAAAGAGCAAGTTGATTGTATCAAACAGTTATTCTACAAACGTTATCAACAAGAATTGGCAGAACGTACAGCTCAACCTGAAGCAGAAACTGAAAATGAAGAGGTTGCTGAACCAAAACAAAAACAAGTTGACCCAATTGAAGTTGAATATAAGTCTGTAATGGGTATCTATCGCGAAAAACGTGCTGCTTATCTCGCTGCTATTGATGCTGAGTATGCTGCTAATTTGGAGAAAAAACAAGCTATCATTGCTAAACTTGAAGCTTTGATTTCGAATGAAGGCGACCTTAATGAAACTATTGCTGCATTCCGTGTGCTTCAAAGCGAATGGAAAGAGATTGGCCCTGTGGCTCCAACGCACGTAACTGAAATTTGGAAAGAGTATAACCACTACCAAGAACAATTCTATGACCTTATAAAAATAGATGCCGCTCTTCGTGAACATGCTTTCAAGAAAAATCTCGAAGATAAAACTCACATCATCGAACAAGCCGAAAGACTTGGAACAGAAGAGGATGTTGTGAAATCGTTCCGTATATTACAAACACTCCATGAACAATGGCGCGAAATTGGTCCTGTGGCTCGTGAACTTCGTGACGAAATATGGAATAGATTCAAAGAAGCTTCAACTGTCATCAACAAACGTCATCAAGAATTTTTCGACAACCTCAAAGCTCGCGAGCAAGCGATTGAAAAAGAGAAAACTGACGCTATAGAACTCATCGAAAATATCAATACTCAAGCTATTGAAACATACAAAGAATGGGAAGAGAAAACACAAGAAGTTATTGCTCTCAACGAAAAATTCCGCTCTGACGACCCTGCTGAACGCCGCGTAATCAACCGCTTGTTCAAACGTTATCGTACGGCTTGCGACCGCTTCTTCGAAGCTAAAAACGAATACTATCGTCGTGTCAAAGAGGAGCTTCAAGCTAATTTAGATAAAAAACGTATTCTCGTTGAAAAAGCAGAACAACTCAAAAATAGCGAAGAGTGGCGTTCGACTACCGACAAACTTATCGCTCTTCAAAAAGAGTGGAAAACTATCGGTCCTACTGCTAAAAAATATAGCGATGCTATCTGGGAACGTTTCATAGCTGCTTGCGACCATTTCTTTGCTCGCAAAGAGGCTAACTTCAAAGATAAGAAAGTAGAAGAACAAGAAAACCTTCGTCTCAAACTCGAAGCTATCGAGGCCCTCAAAGCTTACGAACTTACAGGCAATGATGATGAGGACTACTCTGCTGTTCGCCGTTTGTCTGACGCTTATCTCGCTGTAGGTCATGTGCCTTATAAAGAAAAAGATAAAGTATATAAACAATATCAAGAGGCTCTCAACGAAAAACAAAGTAAACTTCGTTCACGCCGTCGCAATCAAGAACTTAACTTCAAGGGCGACCGCAATAAATTGATGCGTCAATACGAATTGCTCAAACAACAAATTGCAACTTACGAAAACAACATTGGTTTCTTCAATAGCTCATCTAAGAAAGGTAACAACATGGTACAAGACCTTGAACGCAAAATTCAAAATCTCAAACAAGACCTTTCTATCATCATTGAACAAATCAATGCTCTTGAAGAATAAGATTACAGATTACAGAGTACAGATTACAGATTACAGATTACAGAGTATAGAGTATAGAGTATAGAGTATAGAGTACAGATTACAGAGTACAATTAATTCCTAACTCCTCATTCCTCACTTAAAAAAAGACTATGTCAGTTCATACACCCGAAGATGTACGCAAAGTAACCACACATCGTCTGTTTGAGATGAAACAACGTGGTGAAAAAATCAGTATGATTACATCATACGACTACACAATGGCTTCTATTGTTGACGAAGCAGGTGTGGATGTAATTCTCGTTGGTGACTCAGCTTCGAATGTCGTAGCAGGTAACGTAACTACCCTACCTATCACGCTCGACCAAATGATTTTCCTCGGCAAATCGGTTGTCAAAGCCGTACGACGCGCTCTCGTTGTAGTTGATATGCCTTTTGGTACATATCAAGTATCAGAGACCGAAGCTGTTAGCAATGCCATCAAAATCATGAAAATCACACACGCCGATGCTCTTAAACTAGAAGGCGGTGTCGAAATCATTGATGCTGTGCGCAAAATTCTTGCAGCTGGTATTCCTATCATGGGTCACCTAGGACTTATGCCTCAGTCTATCAACAAGTATGGCACCTACAACGTTCGCGCTAAGCAACAAGACGAAGCCGAAAAACTCATTGCAGACGCAAAAGCTCTCGAAGAGGCTGGTTGTTTTGCTATCGTACTCGAGAAGATACCGGCTACACTTGCCAAACGCGTTGCTCAAGAAGTACATATACCTATTATTGGTATTGGTGCAGGTGGCGATGTCGATGGTCAAGTGCTTGTACTCCACGATATGCTCGGTATGACCAAAGGTTTCTCTCCACGATTCCTTCGTCGCTATGCCGACCTCAATACTATTATCAATGAGGCTGTAAGCCACTATGTTGAGGATGTGAAAAGTTGCGACTTCCCTAATGCTAATGAACAATACTAAAATAACAGAAAACTCATTTACTAACATTAAAACTATTGCGTATGAAGAAATTTTTACTCATGATGCTTTGTTTTGCCGTAAGCTACATGGTCTCAGCCGAGACTATCGTATCTGGTACAATTATCGACGAAGAGGATCAACCTCTTATCGGTGGTTCGGTGATTGTTATTGGAACAACACAAGGTACAAGTACCGACATTGACGGTAGTTTTAAACTTACCGTTCGCGAAGGTAACAAAATTCAAGTAAGCTACTTGAATTACAAGACATTGACTATTGATGTCGAAACAAATCAGACTACTCAAGATTTGGGTGTTATCAAAATGAAGCCTGAAGTTATAGCTATGGAAGATATTGTTATCTCTCAGTCAGTAGCTATACAACGTCGTACTCCTGTGGCTGTAGCTACAGTTCCAGTACAAGAAATCGAACTAAAACTTGGTGGACAAGAGTTCCCAGAAGTTTTAAAATCTACTCCTGGTGTCTATGTCACTAAAGATGGTGGTGGTTATGGCGACTCAAAAATCAATATGCGTGGTTTTAAGTCAGCTAACATTGCTGTAATGATCAATGGTGTACCTGTCAACGACATGGAATGGGGCGGTCTTTATTGGTCAAACTGGGCTGGTTTGTCAGACGTAACTCGCTCTATGCAAACACAACGTGGTATGGGTGCATCTAAAATATCATCTCCTTCTGTAGGTGGTACTATCAACATCATTACCAACACTATTGATGCCAAAAAAGGTGGTACTATATCATACGGTATTGGTAACGATGGTGCAAATACTGTATCAGCAAGTGTATCAACTGGTCTTATGGACAATGGTTGGGCTATGAGTGTGCTTTTGGCTAAACGTTGGGGCGATGGCTACATCCAAGGTACTGGCTATAGCGCATACAACTGGTTCTTCAACATCTCAAAACGTATCAACGACAACCACCAAATCTCTTTGACTGCATTTGGTGCACCACAAACCCACAATCAACGTAAACCGTTGTATGCAGGTCTTTCTATCGAAGAGTGGGACAAAGTGGCTAAATGGACTGGCGAGAAAAACAAATATCGCTATAATGCAATATATGGTTTTGACAAAAATGGTAAAGAACGTTCGTCAATGGTGAACAAATACCACAAACCTCAAATTTCGCTTAACCACCAATGGCAAATCGACCACAAATCGTCGTTGTCTACTGCTCTCTATATGTCGATTGGTCGTGGCTCGGGCTATTCTGGTCAAGGTCGTACATCAGCTTACCGCTCAATGTGGAATGGTGCATCTAATGGTCAACTCCTCTACAACTTCCGTAAAGAAGATGGTACATTCGACTATGGTGCTATCCAAGATATGAATGCCGCAAGCGAAACTGGTTCGAACATGATTATGTCGAAATCTAACAACAACCACATGTGGTATGGTTTGTTGTCAACATACACTAACGAACTCCTCCCTGGTTTGGAACTCTCGGCTGGTGTGGACGTACGTTACTATATGGGTGAACACACTAACGAAATCATCGACCTCTATGATGGTGCTTACTTCATCGACGATGCCGACCGTAAAAACGTTAAACCAGAAAACAACATTGCAGCATTGGATCCAAACTGGAAATATGAAAAACTTTCAGTAGGTGACATCGTGTATCGCGACTACGACGGACACGTTCACCAAGAAGGTGTATTTGCTCAACTCGAATATAGCATCGATAAAGTAAACACATTTATTTCTGGTTCATTCTCTAACACAGGTTATTGGCGTGTTGACCGCTTCTATTATGACGAAGCACACCAACGCTCTGAAACTATCAACTTCCTTGGTTTCACAGCAAAAGCTGGTGCAAACTATAATGTGACTAACACATCTAACTTGTTCCTCAATGTAGGCTACATCTCACGTGCTCCTTTCTTCTCAGGCGGTGCATTCTTGCAATCAACTACATCGCACATGACAAACCCTGATGCTGTAAACGAAAAAGTATTCTCGGTTGAAATTGGTTATGGTCTCCACCTCAAAAAATTCTCAATGAACGTCAACACATACTACACTACTTGGATGGATAAAGCTGACGTACGTTCAAAATTGATGTCAAATGGCGACTACGCACGTGTTAACCTCACAGGTATCGACGCTCGCCACACTGGTATCGAACTCGACTTCCGCTATAAACCAGCACGTTGGGTGAATATCACTGGTATGTTGTCATGGGGCGACTGGGTATGGTCAAGCAATGCTCGCGGTTACTACTACGACTCACAAGGTCAACCAATGACTGCTAAAATGGACGGTACAGTGGCTTCTGGCATCATGGCTGACGACCACGCATGGATCGAACTCGCACAAAAAGGTGTTCACGTAGCAGGTTCAGCTCAAACTACTGCTGCTGTAGGTGTCGATTTCTTCCCATTCAAAGGTTTCCGCCTCAGTGCAGACTTCAACCTCTATGCTAACAACTATGCAGACTTCTATATTGGTTCTACAGCTGTTGCCAACACTGTTACAACAGTTAACGACCCATGGAAAATCCCTGTTGGTCACCAACTTGACCTTTCAGCAAGCTATGCTTTCAAAATCGGCAAATTAAATGCTACTATCTTTGGTAATGTGAACAACTTGTACAACTATAACTACGTTATGGATGCTCAATGTGCTACCGACTCTAAAGGTTGGCAAGATTGCTACGCTGTGATGTACTCGTTTGGTCGTACATACACTGTTCGTCTAAAAATTAGCTTCTAAAAAATATTATGACTATGAATAAGAACATTATAACACGAATGCTTATTGCTGTAGTTATTGCCCTCGTGGGTTATGGTTGCGACCCTAACTACTTCAACGAGCACTATCTGCCTGATTATGATAATTCGGGAGAGATTACTGACGTAAAAGAGATTGCTCTCACTTTGACTGAGGATGATTATGCTGCTATTGCTAAAAATTCAGATAATAAATCTATTGCCCAAGCTCAAGGCGAAGAGGCAGTTGCCGCTCTCACTGCTATTGGCAAAAACTACTATTTCGCTAATGCAGACCAAGTTGCAGCATATATTCCAGCATACCTTGCTCAAAAATATCCTATCTACGACAATGGTTCACTTGCATTGGTTACCTACACAATGGCTTTGGATATCCCTGCTGACGTAGCAGCTATGAATGCTCCTGCTGAATATACTCTCACTGAAGATGACTACAAAGCTATTTGGGGTTCTGACGTAGATTATGCCTCTGCTGTAACTCCAAAAACTATCAACAAACTCAAATCGGTAATTCCTGTTGCCGAAGGTGCTAAAGATGGTGATTACATTGTGGTTACATACAACTACTCTACTGATGAACCACAAAAAGAAGAAGAAAAACCAACAGATCCTGTTGAACCTGGAAAATATACTAAAGTACTTGGTTCTGCCGTATTGGGCGATGAAGTAGAGGTTAAAGGTTATATCGCTGCTGTATCTACACAAGGCCCAATCCTCAACGATGCTGGTGGTTCTATCCTTCTCTACAAAACCTCAGGCGTTGAAGTTGGCGACGAAGTAACCGTTTCTGGTACTATATCTTCTTATAGCAAAGGTTTCCAAATTGCGTCTGCTGTAGTCAAAAAAACAGGTTCTACTACTGTTACATATCCAAAACCAATGGAACTCACTGGTGCTAAAATGGACGAACTCCTCACTACTCGCACTGCCGACGACTATGCATGCTATGCTAAAATGAGCGGCACTGTAGTTGTTAGCGGTAACTACTTCAACTTCAAAGTTCCTGGCGCCGAAACTGCTATGGGTAGCGTATATGGTGCAACTGACGAAGTTAAAGCGGCTCTCTCTGATGGTATGGAATGTACTCTATATGGCTACTTTTGCTCTATTTCTGGTGGTAAATACATCAACATCATCATCACTTCTATCGAACCAAAATCGGCTTCAGCTCCTAAACGTGCACTCAACGTGAAAAGCGACAAACAATATGCTTATTTCCGTCTCGAAGGTGGACAATATGTTGATTGCAACGTTGTTGCTGTACAACCTGCCGACTACACTGCTATGGGTCAAGGCTACGGCAACTTCACTAACCCTACACAAGACAACTACTTACCTGCATTCCTTGGTGAAAAATATCCTTATGCCCAAGTTGATGACAAAGTATATGTTGGCTATCGTTGCTACTCTGGTGGTTCTACATCTTGGAAAGTCGATGAATATATATTCTCTGGTGAATGGACAAAAACAATCTACTTTACCGAAAAGACTGACCAATTCCGTAAAACTGAAGGTAAATGGGAAATCGACCGTACTTTGGAACTCGACTTCACAAACACTTCAAGTGCCGACACTAAAGCATTCTACCAATATTGCGTAAACTGGGTTTACGACAACAAAGACGTTCCTATGGGTGCTCCTACACGCGACAATGCTGGCGAAATCATCTCTACCGAAATCGTACTTATCAATGGTCAAAAACCTGCAGGCAACTATTGGGTGTCTAACTATGGTAACAACGAATTCTATACTGGTGCATCGGCATATTATGGCAATATGGACTGGCGTCCATCAGCTGTTAAATCAGGCTTCGCTGCTGCTGATATGGGCAACCTTAGCGACGACGAAATACTTGCAAAACTCAAAGAACATAGTGCCGAAGTATTTGCAGCAGTTCTTGGCTATATGTACCCAGAGATGACTCTTGAAGAGTACAAAAAAGTAGTCATCAAAGTATATTCTTATGGTCCTAACAAAAACTACTCTTTCACATTTGATGTTACAGACAAAGGTACATTTGCTTACGTCGAAGATTCTCTCATAGAATTATAATCATCATCGAATAATTCATAATAAAAACTGCATCGTAGCTCACTTTACGATGCAGTTTTTTTATATATGTCCACCAAATATCATCCCCTAATCTCACCCAATCCCCCCCCCTCATTCCTCACACCTAACTCCTTGCTACCTTCAAGCAACCTTCACCAAAGTAAACCTCCACTTTCACACCACCGATTTGCAAAGTGAGTGCAAAATATGACATCCTAAGTTAATTATCACCCTATAAATTAAACTTTTAAACTTATCATCCACAAAAAAAAACTCACACCAAAAATGCCATTTTTCACCTAATAGTAATAATAAAAAATAAGGCTGCCCCATTGGTCAGCCTTATATAATTTACTATAATATGTAGTATTACCAAATAGATACGCGTTTTTCAGGAGCAAGATAAAGTGCATCGTTTTCTGTGATACCGAATGCTTCGTACCAAGCAGCAATATGAGGAAGTGCACCATTTACACGCCATTTACCAAGTGAGTGTACGTCAGTAAGTGTACGATTAACAATTTCTTCTTCTGTGATATTACCAGCCCATACATTTGCATAAGCAAGGAAGAAACGTTGCTCTGGAGTGAAACCATCTTTCACAGGAAGTGGGTTTTCTTTTGTAGCATTTTTGAATGCGTGGAATGCTACTTGAAGACCGCCGTGGTCAGCAATGTTTTCACCAAGTGACATTTTACCATTAGCATACATTGTTTCGTTTACTTTAATGCCATTGAAATACTCTTCCATTACTTTTGTACGTTCGTTGAAGCGAGCTTTATCTTCTTCAGTCCACCAATTAGCATAGTTACCATCTTTGTCGAAGTTTGAACCCATATCGTCGAAACCGTGAGTTACTTCGTGAGCGATAACAACACCGATTGCACCATAGTTAAATGCATCGTCAGCTTCCATATCGAAGAATGGATATTGAAGGATACCTGCAGGGAAACAGATTTCGTTAGTTGTTGGATTATAATATGCATTCACTGTTTGTGGGTTCATATACCACTCGTCTTTATCAACTGGTTTAGAAAGTTTAGCCATTGAACGGGCAGTATTGAATTTAGATACACGTTTCACCAAAGTCCAATATGATTCTACTGAATCAATTTCAAGAGCTGTATAGTCTTCCCATTTGTTAGGATAACCAACTTTAACATAAAATGTTGAAAGTTTTTCATGAGCTTTAGCTTTTGTTTCATCGCTCATCCATTCAAGGTTATCAATACGTTCGCCGTATGCTTTGAGGAGGTTAGCACAAAGAGTTTCCATACGAGTTTTAGCCTCTGCAGGGAAGTATTTTTTGCAATAGAGTTTACCAAGAGCCATACCAAGTGAACCATCAACCATAGATACAGCACGTTTCCAACGTGGAGTCTCTTCAGTACGACCAGACATAACACGACCGAAGAAGTTAAATCTTTCAGTTACAAATTCATCGCTCATATAAGAAGAAGCTGCGCTAAGCACACGCCATTGCATATAATAGCGGAGGTCTTCGATACGAGCTGTGTTCATAATCTCGATTGACTTGCGAATAGGTTCTTCTTGAGATACGCTAAGCTCTTTAAGATCGGCACAACCAAGTGTTTCAAAGTATGTATCCCAGCAGAAACCAGGGAATGATGCTTTAAGAGAATCAGTTGTGTAAAGGTGGTAGTTAGCATAAGAGTCACGAAGTTCTGCTTGTGAGAAATGAGCAAGAGCCAACTGACGTTCGATCATCATAACAGCTTGAGCAGCTTCGCTTGCTTGAACTGTTGTGAAACCTGCAAGTTGGAACATCTTTTGAATATGATTAAGATATTCTGCTTGAATTTTAATCATTTTGTCGCTTGACTCGAAATAGTAATCACGGTTGCCCATACCAATACCAGCTTGGTAAGTTTGCATAAGATTGCGTTTTGCATCCATAATGTCTGCATCAACATACACTTGGAAGAAGATATCATAAAGATCTTCACCCATAAGAGCAGCAATACCTTTTACGTCTGTGATTTCAGCAACGCGTTTAAGTTCAGCTTTTACTGGTTCATAACCTTCTGCATTAAGACGGTCTGCATCCATAGCTACATTGTAGAAATCAGCAATTTTTTGAGCCTCTGTGCCTACTTCGTGTTGACCTGCAGCAATCTCTGCAATAAGGTCATTAAGACGAGCAATGTTGTCTTGACCAAGTTTGTCAAACGAACCGAAACGAGAATACTCTCCTGTCAATGGATTGAGTTTCATCCAACCACCACAAGCATATTGATAAAAGTCAGCACCTTTATCAGCTGTAGTGTCAAGGTTTTCTGTGCGAATACCCGCCGACAATTCTTTAGGCGAATTAGCGCAACCTGCAGCTAAAAATGCAGCAGCAAGCATAGGAAAAAAGAATTTTTTCATTGTTAAATATTTAGTTAATTAATTGTTTTTCAAGACATCAAGACATGAAGACAATATATATACCTATCATTTTTTATGTCTAAAATTTCAACCTACAAAATTACAATAAAAAAATAAAATAACCAAACTTTTTATCGTTTTTCAATAAAAGCACATCCACATTTTTTCAATTTCCTCAATAAAAAAGACTGTTAGAAAAACCTCTAACAGCCTTTATTTCATTAATTATCAATCATTTATTTTAAATCATAGCTTTGATTTCTGCTGCCACTTTAGCTGGTGTGAAACCAAGTTTTTCATCAAGCACTGTATATGGTGCTGAGAATCCAAATGATTCGAGACCGAAAATCTTACCGTTTTCGCCAACCAAGCCCATAAGGTTTACTGGTAAACCTGCAGTCAAACCAAAACGCTTAACGCCACATGGCAATACTGCTTGTTGATATTCTGCCGATTGCGAACGGAACAAACCTTCTGATGGAACAGAAACAATGCTCAAACGTACACCTTCTGCACGCAATAATTCAGCAGCCTCAGCCAATGTAGATACTTCTGAACCAGAAGCCAACAACACTACTTGTGGATTTTCGTCAGCCGAAACTACGTATGCACCTTTTTCTGCACCGTGAGCTTCGCACAAACGACACTCTTTAGCAGGAAGGTCTTTAATATTTTGACGTGAAAGAATCATAGCTGTTGGAGTTGACATATTCTCCATCATCATTTTGTATGCAACAGTTGTTTCGTGAACATCGGCAGGACGCAATACGAGTACAGAGTTCTTACCGCTATGGTTTTTCAATTTTTCCATCAAACGGATTTGAGCCTCTTGTTCAACTGGTTCGTGTGTAGGACCATCTTCACCTACACGGAATGCATCGTGACTCCAAATGAATTTCACAGGCAATTCCATCAACGCTGCCATACGCACCGCAGGTTTCATATAGTCTGAGAATACGAAGAATGTACCGCAAGCTGCCAACACACCACCATGCAATGCCATACCAAGACACAAACAAGCCATTGTCAACTCAGCAACACCAGCTTGAAGGAATGCACCTGAAAAGTCATCTTTAGTAATAGCTTTTGTATATTTCAAGAAACCATCAGTTTTATCTGAGTTTGACAAGTCAGCCGATGATACCACCATATTTTCAACTTGTTGAGCAATAACACCCAAACATGCAGCCGAAGCAGCACGAGTTGCTTGATTTGGTTTTTGTTCCAATGCCGACCAATCAATTTCTGGAGCTGCACCAGAGAACCATTTCTCCATTTTAGCAGCTTTTTCAGGATTAGCTTTAGCCCACTCTGCTTTAGCAGCATAACGCTCAGCTACAATACCTTTCAACTCTTCACGACGACGAGCATAAACTTCTTTTGTTTCATCAAACAACACGAATGGCTCTTCTGGATTACCACCAAGATTTTTAATTGTATTGATATAAGCATCGCCACCGAGAGGAGCACCGTGTGTAGCACAGTTGCGCTCATAGCTCGAACCATCAGCTTTCAACGCACCTTTACCCATCACTGTTTTACCAATAATAAGTGTTGGACGACCTTTTTCAGCTTGTGCTTTGTTCAATGCTTCACGAATTTGAGCTGCATCATTACCATTGATTTCAATAACATACCAACCCCAAGCCTCATATTTTTTAGCTACGTCTTCACTCGATACTTCGTCGCACATTGTTGACAATTGAACGTCGTTCGAGTCGTAGAACATAATCAAATTGTCCAATCCAAGGTGACCTGCAGTGCGACCTGCGCCTTGCGAAATCTCTTCTTGAATACCACCATCCGAAATAAACGCATAGATAGTTTGATTCATCACATCACCAAGACGAGCTTTCAAAAATTTAGCAGCAATAGCAGCACCAACAGCAAATGTATGACCTTGACCAAGAGGACCTGATGTATTTTCAACACCATGCATCACATCCACTTCTGGGTGACCAGGAGTAATGCTACCCCATTGACGGAATTGTTTCAAGTCGTCCATTGTGTAATAACCAGCACAAGCCAACACCGAATACAACATTGGCGACATATGACCTGGGTCGAGGAAGAAACGGTCGCGACCTTCCCAACGTGGATCTTCTGGGTCATAAACTAAGTATTCAGAGAATAATACATTTGCAAAATCTGCACCACCCATAGCACCACCTGGGTGACCTGATTTAGCCTTTTCTACCATTGATGCAGCCAAAATACGAATATTATCTGCCGCACGATTGAGTTGTTCGATTGAGTTCATATCTTTATTGATTATTAATGAGCAAATTATAATTGTAACACATACAATAACAAAATCGACTGCAAAGTTAATCATTTTAATTCATAAAAACCAATTTTTTGAACAAAAAAAATGCAAAAAAAATACAATAACCCCCTCCCTACCGCAAATATAGGATAACCATACCTTCAAGCAACCTTTACCCCACCCTCAAATAACCCAATTAAATACAATAAGCCCCCTAATCTCCACCAAGTACAATATTTACATTTATTAACAAAAATTATGAATTATGAATTATGAATTATGAATTAATTTAACTATCTTTGCAGATTAAATATCAAACAAAATCATTATGCGACGCAAAATCAACCCTTTATTACAACTTTTAGCAATAATATACCATATTACAGTATTCCTTCCTTTAGGCATAATCATAACTATCGTATGTTGTGGCTTAACCATAATCATTCTCCCCTTATTTGGCAATACACATAAGGGTAACATCCCTGCAATAATATGGGCACGAGCACTTTGCACTCTATCTCTTGTCCGTATCAAAGTACATGGACACGAAAACATTGATCCAAAAGCATCCTACATATTCGTAGCCAACCATCAAAGTCTCTACGACATGCCTCTCGTATATGGTTGGCTAAAAAACAACTTCAAATGGATAATAAAAAAAGAGTTCCGCAAAATGCCTATAATGGGCAAAACTTGCGAACTTATAGGACATATTTTTATCGACCGTTCTAATCCTATGCGCGCAAAACATAGCCTTGATATAGCAAAACAAAATCTCAAACAAGGCAACAATTCTATATTCCTATTCCCCGAAGGCACACGTACTCGCAACGGACAAATAGGCAAATTCAAACGTGGAGCCTTCACCATCGCTCGCGACCTTCATCTACCTGTCGTGCCTATAACCATCAACGGAGCCTTCAACGCTCTACCTAAAGGTCTCAACTACATCACCCCAGGCAAAATAGAAATGATAATACATTCACCAATCGATACTACAAACCTCAACGACGAAAACCTCAATGAACTTATAAATCAAGTAAAAACCATTATACAAACCGATTTAAAACTATAAAATTATGAAACGAAAAATCAACCCTCTTACTATTATTTATTCTACATTTATTTTTGCCCCTTTAGCAATCATTATCAGCACGATTATTTTCATTCTAATAATCATAATGACACCTATTGCTGGCGAAAAGAAATGGGGCTACTACCCTGGTCGCGTGTTAGGACGAATCATGTGCTTTTTAGCTCTCACTCACATAAAAATCATAGGCAACGAAAACATCGATTCCCAAAAATCCTATATCTTCGTTGCTAACCACCAAAGTATGTTCGACATATTCCTCGTATATGGCTACCTCAATGCCAAATTCAAATGGATTATGAAGCAAGAAATACGCAATACTCCTCTTCTCGGCAAAGCATGCGAATCTATGGGCCACATATTCGTTGACCGTTCAAGCCCTATGCGCGCTCAAAAAAGTCTCGAAGAAGCCAAATCTCGCCTACTCCAAGGCAACAACTCTATATTCCTATTTCCCGAAGGTACTCGCTCTGCCAATGGTAAAATAGGCCGCTTCAAACGTGGTGCTTTCACCATCGCTCGCGACCTTCATCTCCCTATTATACCTGTCACAATCTCAGGCGCATACAACGTCTTGCCTAAAAATGGTTGGTTTATCACTCCTGGCAAAATCACAATGACTATCCACCAACCTATCGACACAACAAACCTCAACGACGACAACCTCAACGAAACAATCGACCAAGTCAAAAACATAGTAGAATCAGCTCTAAAAAAATAAAACAATGAAAAGAATAATAATTCTCTTAATTGTGCATTGTGCATTGTGCATTGTGAATTACACTCATTCTCAAGAATACACAATCAAATCCAAAAAAGCTATCAAACTCTACCAAGAGGCCAAGAATGCACAATACCCATCCGACAAAATAGCTCTTCTCAATCTCGCCCTCGACAAAGAACCTAACTTCATCGAAGCCTATTGGGAACTTAGCAAAATATACTCTCTACTCGATAGCACCAATGCTGCCATCGAAACGCTCAAAATTGCAGACCAACTGCAACTCGCTATGCCCGAAAAAACAAAAATAAATCTATCTAAACTCTACTACAAAATAGGCGAATATCAACTCGCTCTCGACAAAATCAACGAAATAAACAATCCATACTATTTCAATCAAATCGCACTACTAAAAGAAGATTACGCCTACGCAACATCCCTCAAAGCCAATCCTATTGAATTCAAACCACGCAACCTCAATTTCGTCAACACCATCCACGACGATTATTTCCCTAGCATCACAGCCGATGGTCTTATGATATCAACCACAGTACTTGCTCCTAAATGGATGGGCGATGCAGCCCCTATGCAACATCAAGAAGATATGTACGTCAGCCATTGGAATGGTTCTAAATGGTCATATAGCGAACCTCTTCCTGCACCAATGAATGGCTATGGCAACGAGGGCTCTCAATCCTTCTCTGCCGATGGTCGCTATATGTTTTTTGTACAATGTAGCAATCGTGAGAATGTTGGCTCTTGCGATATTTGGTATTCTATTCGCAAAGGTGACAGATGGTCTAACCCTATCAATCTTGGCGAACCAGCCAACTCTCGCTATTGGGAAAGTAACCCCGTAATGTCCCCTACTGGCGACATGATTTACTTTACATCCAATCGCCCAGAAGGTCTCGGTGGCAAAGACATTTGGTGCGTACAAGTATATATCGACGACCAAGGCTACCTCAAAACCTACAATCCACAACCTCTTGGCTCGCCTATCAACACCGATAAAGACGAATTCGCACCATTCATCCATGCCGACAATCACACGCTCTATTTCTCTTCCGATGGTCACAAAGGACTTGGCGGACAAGATATCTTCCGCTCTGTTCGTGCCGACAATGGCTCTTGGTCTGTACCCGAAAACCTTGGCTATCCAATCAACACCCACGGCGACGAATCTGGTTTCGTTATCAATGGTCTCGGCAACAAAGCCTACTTCTCTTCAGACCAACTCGAAAATCGTAGTATGAAACTCGATATCTACGAAATCGACCTTCCTATCACCATCCAACCTCGCACTCGTATGGTATATTCCCCTGGTCGTGTTTACGATATACAAACAGGTAAACCTCTCCAAGCTCGTGTCGAAATATTCGAAGGCGAAACCAATAATAAACACTTCGAATCTATCACCGATGCTGCCGATGGCTCTTTCGTAGCCTTCCTTCCTGAACTCTCAACTCTCAACTCTCAACTCTCAACTATTTTTGCTCTCAGCGCTCAACGCGAAGGCTACATACCTTATACAATGTCTATTACAACCCCTGGCGATAGCATCCTCGTTGGGCTCACTCGTATTGCTAAAGGCAACTCTATCACTCTCAACAACCTCTATTTCGACTACGATTCCGACAAAATACTCCCTACATCTTATGCCGAAATCGAACGCCTTTCGCTATTCCTCAAGCGCAACAAACAAATCCACATCGAAATTATTGGTCACACTGACAATCAAGGCTCTAAATCCTACAATCTCGACCTCTCACAACGTCGTGCTGCTGCTCTTATGAATGCCCTTATCCGCAAAGGAATCGCCGCCGACCGACTAACATCAAAGGGTATGGGTAGCGAAGCTCCTATTGCAACAAACGACACCGAAGAAGGCCGCGCCCAAAACCGTCGCGTCGAAATAATAATCAGATAACAAAATACCACTACTAACTAGTAACTCGTAACTAGTAACTACTAACTATTTTATGTCTCCCTACATCGTCATCTCCATCATAGCAGCCTATTTTGCTATAATCTTTGCTGTTAGTTATTTCAGTTCGCGCAAAAGTTCCACATCCGACTTCTTTCGTGGCGGCAACTCATCTCCTTGGTGGGTCGTAGCCATTGGTATGATTGGCACCACTCTCTCTGGCGTTACCTTCATCTCTGTGCCTGGCATGGTGGCCGGTGCAGCCAAGATGACCTATTTCGAAGTTATCCTCGGCAACTTCCTCGGCTACATACTCATCATGCACTTCCTCCTACCACTCTACTATCGCCTCAACCTCACCTCTATATACGGCTATATCCAACAACGCATCGGGCATACGTCCTACAAAACCAGTGCCATTCTCTTCCTCATTTCCAAACTCATAGGTGCAGGCTTCCGCCTTTTCATCGTGGCTCTTGTATTGCAAATCACCGTATTCGAACCTCTCGGACTCCCATTTGCCCTCAATGCCATCATATCCGTCTTTCTCATATGGGCATATACCGTCAAAGGTGGCATCAAATCTATTGTATGGACCGACCTCATACAAACTTTCTTCCTCGTATTTGCGGTAATATTCACCATCTTTGCTATCAAAGACGAACTCGGCATGTCATTCCTCGAAATGACTTCAGCAATAGGCTCAAACTCACAATTCCAAATCTTCGATTTCTCTAACTTTTGGGGCAACAACAACCACTTCTTCAAACAGTTTATCTCTGGTGCATTCATCACCATCGTAATGAGCGGTCTCGACCAAGACATGATGCAGAAAAACCTCAGTCTCAAAAATGTACACGAAGCTAAAAAGAACTTCCTCTCATTTAGCATCGCCTTTGTGCCGGTCAACTTCATATTCCTCTGCCTCGGCGTGTTGTTTGTCATCTATATGAACCAAATAGGCATTGCTATCCCTGCCAAAACCGATCAAATCTACCCTCTTCTTGCAACCAACTATCTCTCTTATTCGGTCGCTATCTTCTTCATTCTCGGCATCATAGCCTCGGCATTCTCATCTGCCAACTCTGCCCTCATTGCCATGACCACCTCGTTTATGGTAGATATCTACGGCACCAAAGGCAAAGACGAACGCACTCTTAATTGCACACGCATCCTCGTCCACACCATGATGGCTATCCTACTCATTAGCATCGTCGTCCTATTCAATGCCTTCAACGACGACAGCGTAGTCAACGCCATATTCAAATTCGCTGGCTACACCTACGGACCATTGCTCGGACTATTCGTAGTAGGCATGTTCACCAAATGGAACATCCGCGACCGCATCGTACCAATCATCGCAGTTATCTCAATCATCGCCACAGTTCTAATCGACCGCTTCTCAGTCGAACTCCTTTTCGGTTACAAATTTGGTTTCGAAATCCTCCTCGTCAATGGTGTACTCACCATCCTCGGACTACTCCTCAGCCGAACCAAACAACCACAAAAATAATACCCACTAACAATGTGTATTAAACCATAAATCAACCCTACCCAAACCCTACCAAACAGCAATATTCTCCATACCTTCTTCAGAGGATAACCATACCTTCACCATACCCAACAATACACACTCACAATGTGTATCTACACCCAAAAATACATAAAAAAGCGACTAACTCACCCACGAATTAGTCGCTTTTTTATATCTGCTATCTGTCATCTGTTATCTGTTATCTGTAATCTATTATCTGTAATCTTGAAAGGAACCAAATCATCCACAGCCTCACCTCTTGCCAATTTCTCCCTCACCATAGTCGACGATATCGGATAAAGCGGTGCATCCAACCACCTCATCTGTGGGAATTTCGCCTTATCTACCTCCACACCTTCACGCGGATAAACATACACATCATAATCCCTCAATATCTCATCATAACAATACCAGCGGTCAAATATTGCGTAATTATCTGCCCCTATCAACAATGAGAATCGACAGTCGGGATGTTTTTCTGACAGTGTTCGCAATGTATTCACCGTATAACTCGGTATCGGCAAATGAAACTCCACATCGCATACCGACAATCGCGGATTACATTTCGTAGCCTCACAGGCAAGACGGAATCTCAACTCATCATCCCACAAATCAGCCTTCTTCTTCAACGGATTCTGAGGCGACACCACAAACCACAACTCATCCACATCCGCATGCTCAAGCAGATACTCCCCCAACCCAATATGCCCATTGTGTATCGGATTAAACGACCCAAAATACAACGCAACCTTCCTCAATTCACAATTCATAATTCAAAATGATAACCTATCTATTATCTGTAATCTGTTATCTGTAATCTAGCTCAAAAACTCTGTTACCACACGGATAGTCTCCGCCACGGCCTCATCAAGATTATCATTCACAATGCGCACGTCAAACTTAGGAGCAAACTCCATCTCCCATTCAGCTTTGGCAAGTCGTTTCTCAATCATCTCTTCCGAGTCAGTCGCACGACCCACCAATCTCTCTCTCAACACCTCCACACTCGGTGGTTGCACAAACACAGCCAACGCATTGTCGCCATAATACTTCTTAATATTCAATCCACCCACCACGTCAACATCAAACAACATATGCTGTCCTTGAGCCAACTTTCCATCAATTTCGCTCTTCAACGTGCCATAGAAGCAGTTAGGATAGACCTCTTCATACTCTACAAACTCATCATTTGCAATCTTCGCACGAAACTCCTCTGGAGTCAAAAAATAATACTCCACCCCATGTTGTTCTGTTCCTCGAGGTGCACGACTTGTAGCCGATATCGAAAAACCAAAATCAAAACCAGCTTCTTTTAATTTACCTATAATAGTACTCTTTCCACTACCCGAAGGAGCTGAAAATATAATTAATTTACCATTCATAATTATTTAAAATATTTACATACAAATTTAAAGCAAAGTTACAAAAAAAATCGCATACACCAAATCTCCATACTCAAATTTATATAAATCCATATAAAAAACACAACAAAAAAATCATAACAACAAAAAACAACAGAAGAAATATACATAGATTATGTATACGAAGGAGAAATGCCTGAATTTCCTGGTCGTATAGCTGCATGTATGAAATTCATCAAAAAAAACATGCAAATCCAGAAAAAGCAATAAAAGAAGGCATCGAGGGACAAGTAATTTGTCAATTTACAGTAAAAACAGACGGAAGTATTGACAATATAATTGTTGTAAGTAGTGCCCATAAGTTATTAGACCAAGAAGCCATTCGAATAATAAAAAACATGCCAAAATGGAAACCAGGTAAAAATTATAAAGGTGAAGTTAAAGATTGTAAATATACAATACCTGTTACTTTCAAATTACCAAATAAAAAACAACCACACTCCCCATAAGAAGTGTGGTTTTATATTTTTATACCTTTAAGCGAAAAAATTATTAATTAATTAACTTTTCCCCGAAACTATTTTCTTTATCTCGTTTAGTTTCAACAATGCTTCTACTGGCGTAAGGTTATCTATATTCAATCCTAATATCTCATCGCGCACTGCTGTGAGCACTGGGTCGTCTAACTGGAACATGCTGAGTTGCACCCCTTCGCGCACTGCCGCTTTGGTCATATCTTTGCCTTCGATAATAGATTGCTTATTCTCGCTCTCCAACATCTCCAACACCTCATTTGCCCTCTCTACCACCGAGCGTGGCATACCAGCCATCTTAGCCACATGGATACCAAAACTATGCTCGCTACCCCCTCGCACCAATTTGCGTAAGAATATCACCTTCTTATCCACCTCTCGCACCGATACATTATAGTTCTTTATGCGGTTATAGGATTTCTCCATTTCGTTGAGTTCGTGATAGTGTGTTGCAAACAATGTCTTTGCCCTCACGCCCTTACGCTCGTGGATATACTCCACTATAGCCCAAGCTATTGAAATACCATCATAGGTGCTTGTACCACGACCTAATTCGTCGAACAGCACAAGAAGACGGATCGTAGCCATGTCGTTCTGTGGGCCAAGAAGGTGAATCTATCAATTGTCTTCCAAGACCGCTTGGCCTCCGACTTCCCTTACGCTCGTGGATATACTCCACTATAGCCCATGCTATTGAGATACCGTCGTAGGTGCTTGTACCACGACCTAATTCGTCGAACAGCACAAG
>JAZQRP010000156.1:0-6794 GCA_045629685.1 Candidatus Aphodosoma sp.
CAACTTCATATCCCATACGGCCATACAAAGAAGCATACTTGCGAACCTGTCTCTCATAAGCATTGCGTTTCTCTCCGAATTTATAGTCTACTATTCTGACTGACTTTCCTACGCGAACCACCCTATCCGGACGATACACCCGCCCATTTTCACCATCAAATATCTCTGCTTCATTCATCACTTTCCATTTTGAATCAAACAACTCCGCCACACCATCTATTGCTAATATAGCCTCTACCTCACAACGCAATCCATCAATATTCTCACCCTCTCTCTCAAGCGATTCTATCGCACTATCCACATCATCTGCCACAATAATCCTCTCAAACAATCGATGCATTACAACTCCATATCTACGAGCATCTTCCGTATCTTCCGAATATGTATATCTCAACTCCGAACGCTTAGCCACCAATTCCTCAGAGGGAAGTTGATTACAAAGAATTACTCCTACTCCCTGCTCCTTGCTCCTTATGACTTGCTCCCTATTCCCTGCTCTTTGCTCCCTATCTCCAACTTCATACACTTCCTCCATATCTAATACACTTTTAATCATATCCCAAACTGCCACATCATTTATCTCGTCACTGTTCTTTTTTAAATCTTTAGAATCAGGATAAGCACAATGCAAATACAACTGTCGCGATGCACGAGTCGTAGCAACATACAATTCATTCATCACATCAAGCACCGCAGCCAAAAACTCATCTACTATATCATCCTCAAACTCACTATTCAACAATTTCTTAGAATTTCTTGTATTTATCGGCACTACTCCTATTTCATCCACAAATATATGATTTTCACGTGTTTTTTCTCGAGTCGATGCCAATTGTATATTATCATGACCCGACAAACCAAATTTCCAATTCATAAATGGAATAAACACAACACCAAACTCCAATCCTTTCGATTTATGAATTGTGATAATTCTCACTGCATCACCACCTTCTGGCATTGCAACGAATGTCTTTTCTCCCTGTTGCCCCCAATATTCCAACAACGACCTGATATCCAACGTGCCATCAATAGCATACGTCTGCACTTTATCCATAAACGACTGCAAATATATACTATGCACACCACCATCAACTCTATCCAAAGCAAATATATCTATCAACGACTCTATCATTTGCATCAACGCCAAGTGCTTCAATCTCGCAAATCTCAGTGCCACTATCTCATCACCAAACACCTCTCTTTCCCAATCTCCATAATCCCCTCCTATATACAACATCAACTCAAAATCCTCTGCACCAACCACTCTACCCAAACACACTTCTCTATGCAATGCCACCACATTAGCTCTATACAACTGCTCATGCGGCTGCATCAAATACTCTAACACAGCAACAACAAATTTCACCGCCACATTATCCGCCACACACAATGCCTCTGACGAATAAAATGGTATTCCTTCTACCTTCAATCTCTCTGCAACTACCTGAGCCTCTCTGTTTTTGCGCACCAACACCGCCATATCACCATACTCACCCAACTCTCTCATCTGCTCTACCATTCTATCCATACTTTTTACTCTCCATTTCAACTCTTTATCCTCTTCATCATCTTCAAAATATTCCACTCTAACATATCCCTTTTCTGTATCTTTCCTACCCACTTCTTGCTCACTATCAACATATATTCCTTGCAAATAACCTTCCTCTATCACCCCCTGCTCTTTCAACTGAGCATCCACCAATTTAGGCAATTCTGCATATATACGATTATTAAACCCTATCACCTCACAACTACTCCTAAAATTCTTATCCAATGATTCATCCTTCACATAACCACCAAACTCATTCCTTATCCCCTCATGCAATATACTCCAATCGCCATTACGCCAACGATATATACTCTGTTTCACATCACCCACAATCATCGACTCATTACCCTGTGCCACAGCCTCCTTCAACAAAGGCACAAAATTCCCCCATTGCAATCTCGAAGTATCCTGAAACTCATCAATCATAAAATGGTCAGTCTGCACACCCACCTTTTCATATATAAATGGAGTATCCGAATTATCTATAATCTTATTTATAAAATCCGAAGTCGACGAAATAATCAAACAATCCCTCTCACGACAAATCTCCATCACATGCTCATCTATCTCATTCAAAATACCCAATATATAAAGATACGAATTCACCAACTTCGCAGTCTGCCACTCTCTACATCTCTTTCCCTTAGGGTCACACAACTCCACAATCCTCTTTGCACACTCATGCAAGCGCGTAACAACAGGTTGCAACTCAACCCTCTTTTTATACTTCACCTTACACCAATTCTCCAAATCATCACTATCTGCACCCTTAACAAAAGTCGAAGTCAATTGATATTTATTCCCTTTCAAATTATCATAATTAAAACGAGATATTCTATTATCACCAAAAAACTCTTTTCCATCCACGCCACTCAACACCCCTTGAGCCACACCACACACCTCCTTCAAATCATCATCAAACTTCTTGATAATCTCATGTATATGCTGTCTATACTCTTTCAATCGTTTCAAATCAAAGCCAAACTGCTTCTTTTGTGACATATAATCCTCCGTCAAAATCAACTTCGCCAACTCCAATATCGCCCCCCTCGGATTCCACGACTTATCCTCCTCTACTCTCTCAGTTGCAAACTCTGTCAACCATTCCAACAACATATCACCTTCACCATCACTATCCTCTCCCAATGTAGGGACACGGCGTGCCGTGTCCTCTGTCAATAATTGTGCATTGTGCATTGTGCATTGTGCATCACTTCCCAACCACGCCAACATATTATCCACCGCCATCTCCAATATAGTCTTTGTTTCCAACTCCACCTGATACTGATTATTCAAGTTCAACTCCCTAGCAAACGAACGCACAATTTGTTGAAAAAATCCATCAATCGTCGAAACCCTAAACTGAGTGTAATCTTGTAAAATATCGGTCAAGAACCTATCTGCCATCTGAGCTATAACCTCATCTTTCACCCCTTTCAATGCTGGGATATCCTCTCTCAATTTATCAACATAATCATCCTTCTCACCTTTCGACAACTCATACAACGCCTTCACAATCCTCTCCTTCATCTCCGCAGTTGACTTATTCGTAAACGTCACCGCCAAAATCCCACGATGCAAATTCAGAGTTGAAAATTGTGCATTGTGCATTTTTCGCTTAAGCTCAAGACCGTTGGTTGTGCATTGTGCATCATTAAATTGTGCATTAAATAAATATCTAATATACTCATACACCAATGTATATGTCTTACCCGAACCTGCCGATGCTTTGTAAATTTGTATTGCCATAATAAAAACTTTTTACAATGCAAAGATAATAAAAAAACACTGCAAATACAAGAAAAACACCTCCTCAAATTCAGCTTTTTTTCAACCTTAATTTCACCATACGTTAAACATAATATAAATATACTATAAACATACTATAAATATACTATAAATATACTATAACCTTATCCGCGCCCTATATTTGCACAAACAAAAAAAAATCACTACCTTTGCACTATAAAAACTAACACCGACAGGTCTGTCATTCTTTCGCTAAGATACACCGCAGGTGTAGCAAGGCATATGTAAAAAATATGTCCTTATGTCATTCTGTCTAAAAAACAAAAAAAACAAAAAAATAAAACAATATGAAAAAAGCAGACATCATTTTCATCCTTTGTGCCGTAGCATTCTTGGCACCATTCTTCATTTTCGACTCTGTCTATCAAGCATTCCTTTGGGCTACAGCTAACTACCCATTCGTGATGAGTTTCCTCAAATTCGGCATTCTCTCAACTGCCGGCGAATGTATCGGTCTCCGTATCAAAACCGGTTCTTACAACGCTCCTGGTTTTGGTGTGCTCCCTCGCGGTATCACTTGGGGTTTCCTCGGTATGCTCATCTCAGCTGCTATGACTATATTCTCAACTGGTGTACCTAACGTGCTTAACACCATCGGCATCGCTCCTGCCGACGTAACTTACGGCGAACTCATCAAACAAAGCATACTCGCCTCTCAATCATGGTATCACCTACTCGCTGCATTCATGATTTCTACTTTTATGAACTGCATCTTCGCCCCTGTATTCATGGTACTCCACAAAGTAAGCGACACTCACATCATGAACAATGGCGGCACTCTCCGTGGCTATTTCTCTAAACTCCACTTCCAACAAATATTCGTAAATCTAGATTGGGCAACTATCTGGGGCTTCCTCTTCAAAAAAACAATCCCGCTCTTCTGGATTCCTGCCCACACTATCACATTCATGCTTGCACCAAGCTACCGCGTTCTCTTCGCTGCCCTTCTCGGTGTAATGCTCGGAGTATTCATGTCACTCGCAACTCGTAAAAAGTAAAAATTTCAAGATAGGAAGACAAGAATACACGAAAATAAAAAAGACATAAGAACATAATAACAAAATTTATTATACCATATTTTTATGTTCTTCTGTTATTCTGTCTTCTAAAAAAAATCATGTTCTCCTGTCTTCATGTCTAAATAATAAATTATGATTAAATTCAACAACACATATTTCAGTTATGACGGAAAGCCACTAATAAGTGGCTTTTCTGTCAATATTGCCCATGGCGAAAAGGTGGTCTTCTACGGACCCTCAGGCTCTGGCAAATCAACCCTTGTGCATGCCATTCTCGGATTCGTACAACCCGAACAAGGCGAAATCACAGTAAACAACCTACACCTCTCGCACGACACTATTAACGAAATCCGTCAGTTAACCTCTTGGCTTCCACAAGACATCTCTCTACCATACAACACCATTCGCGAGATGATACTCGCTCCATTCGAATTCAAAGCCAACCATTCGCACAAGCCATCCGACCAAGAGATACTTGCAGAATTCGACAAACTCGCTCTCGAACACTCTCTGCTCGACAAAGCCATTACCGAAATATCAGGCGGACAAAAACAACGCATACTGCTCATAACCACCGTTCTACTTCGCCGACCAATCCTATTGCTCGACGAGCCTACATCTGCGCTCGATGCACAATCGGTTGACCTCGTGATTGACTACCTCCGCTCACTCACCGACACAACAATCATAGCCATCTCGCACGACCAAAAACTCATTAACTCCCTCGACACTAAAATCAAAATCGGATAATTTTTTAGATAAAAAGACAGAAAAACATAAAAACATAATTTTTTGTTATTTTGTTATTATCGTCTTCTAAAAAAACATAAAATCTGTACTTCTGTTAAAATAAAAAAATCATGGATATTTCATTCACCTCACTACTTTGGGGATTTTTGCTCATCATCATCCCCACATATTTCCTTCACCACTACCGCACAGGTCTGGTGAAAGACACCCTTATTGCCGCCCTACGCATGACGGCGCAACTATTCCTCATAGGTTTCTACCTCAAATATATGTTCGACCTCAACCTTTGGTGGCTCAACGTGTTGTGGGTAGTCATTATGGCTGGTGTGGCATCGCAAACCATCATCAAGCGCACCAACCTCTCGCTCAAGCAAATGTTCGTGCCTATCACCGTGGCACTTCTCTGCTCCGTAGCAATCATCGACCTCTATTTTATGGGACTCATCGTGCGACAAGACAACCTATTCGAAACTCGCTATTTCATTCCTATCAGCGGTATGATTCTCGGCAATATGCTATCTGCCAACGTAATAGCCATGAACACCTACTATGGAGCACTCCGCCGCGAACGCACCAACTATCTTTTCCGTCTTGCCAATGGTGCCTCTGCCCACGAAGCCCGCTCACCTTTTATGCGCGATGCCTTAATAAAATCATTCAACCCCACAATCGCCTCTATGGCAGTGATGGGACTCATCGCCCTACCTGGCACAATGACCGGACAAATCCTCGGAGGCTCCGACCCCGATGTAGCAATCAAATATCAAATTATGCTCATGATTTCAATCTTCGCCTCATCCCTCATCTCTGTCCTCCTCACCCTCGCCCTCACCCGACACAAAATATTCGATAAATACGAGATGCCACAAATCTAAAAACAGAAATAAAAGACAGAAGAACAGAATTACATAATTTTTTGTTATTATTGTCTTATAAACAACAAAAGAGACACAATTGCTTGTGTCTCTTTTTTATTATAAATCACTATTAATATTGTCCCCCTGTCTTATGCAAATACACAAAAGCAAGGCAACCCTCACATTGTCCCCCTGTCTTAGGGGGACGAAAATTGCGAATCCGCGAGAGCAGAGCCAAGCTCGCTTGAGCTATGCCGAACAAGAGCAATTTGGACAAAGTCAACCAAAGGCGGAGGGGGTTGCTCCCTACTCCCTGCTCCCTACTCCCTATTTAACCGCAAAGGTAACAAGAATATTTCATATATTACAACTTTTTCTCAAAAAAAATAGGCTTCTACCCCCCCCGCTATCACATAACACAAAAAAAAGGACGTAGCATGCTACGTCCTTACTATTTTATATGTAATCTGGATTACTCTACTATTTTTTTGAACAAGTTTTTCATGTTCACTTCAGCACCAATGATAGCGTGCAAGTCGCTGATTGCTACACGTTGTTGTTCCATTGTGTCGCGATGACGGATTGTTACGCAATTATCTTCCAAAGTTTGGTGGTCAACTGTGATACAGAATGGTGTACCCACTGCATCTTGACGACGATAGCGTTTACCGATTGAGTCTTTTTCATCGTAAGCACATTTATAGTCGAACTTCAAGTCGTTCATAATTTCACGTGCTTTTTCAGGAAGACCATCTTTCTTAACCAATGGCATAACGCACACTTTCACTGGAGCCAACACTGCAGGCAATT
>JAZQRP010000157.1:0-12658 GCA_045629685.1 Candidatus Aphodosoma sp.
ATGGCACACTCTATATATAAAGAAAAGGATAAAAAAAATTGGGTGCATCGTTGCGATTGTATGTTCAACTACAAGGATACGAAAATGTGTATGATACACCCTACTCCGCCACAAATAGTGGTATATACAACCATAGGTACACATACTTACGCAATGCCACAACAACAATGGAATAAACTTGTACCACATTTACAAGAGATATTTATGCTTATTGATGCCTCTAAGCGTTAAACAATATGAAAATAATATTCCGAATCATAATACTATCGCTTATATTGTTATCTTGCACTAATAGAAACGAAGATATAACATATTTCAATCCCGATATAGAGGTGGTGGCAGTATTTACACCTCGAGGAATCGGCGACCAATCAAATGCGACAGGATTGATATACAAAGGATTGATGAAAACTGCAGATTCTTTAGGTTTGTCATGTCGCATTATAGTACCTTTTAACTTTGAAGAGGGAGTTGACTCTATTATTAAATTAGCAAGTAATAATCAATCAGGGCGCAAACGATTGATTATCTCTACCGACCCTGAATACTCATACTATCTACAAGAAAAGGCTATAGAGGGAAATATTATAGATACAGATTCGACTAAACTGATGGTGATAGATGGTGGTTTTGTACATCCCAATATATATACGGTGCATGTACCATACTACGGAATGATGTATAAGGCTGGATATATAGCAAGCCAGATGAGCGATGTTGATAGTATAAGAATCTATATTGCAAATGAGAATTACCTCTATCTGCAAGAAGGCAAAAATGGTTTTATAGATGGTTTTACTAGCAATAGAGCAAACACTATAGATGTAAATAATTTAAGTATTGATAGCATAGATAATATTTCTGGATTCCTCAGTAGAGATCTTGCATATACACAGTATGCACCAGAATGCAATAACCGCTTCGATATGGTATTGCCACTATGCGGAGAAACAATAATGGGATTTTTGCGTTATAACAGAGATTTTCCAGAAAGTTTTTATACTATTGGCATTGGCACTGATATGTCTTTCTATTCATCAGACGTACCATTTTCGTGTGTAGAACATCTTGACAGAGTAATATCAACTTGTATTGTAGAGTGGCATAACAACCAATTGGAACATTATCGCAAATTCGGATTAGATGAAGGATGGGTAGATGTTGTAGTATCGGAAAAATATAAAAGTCAATTAGAAGACTTTGCACAAGAAATTCACTCTCAAGCAATAGAAATGGAGGAAAATTATGCAAAATAAATATCTCTTCATTTTATTATTTATCATTATGCTTTGCTCGTGTGAACAACCAAAAGAGGCACAAGAACCCTCTGAATGGATTACGGCAAAGGTAGCAGTTGTGTTGCCTCTAAGTGGAGAAGATAATGATAAAATTCGCTATGAACGCATCAGCAAAATGTTTGAAGATAATCTCATCAAAGCCCAATTCAATGAAACCGAAGGAGTAAAACTTGAATTGGAATGGTTTGATGAAAATATGGTAAACATCAATCAATTGGCAAATGAACTCTACGAAAGAACTGATATCAAGGCTATCATCGGACCATTGAAAGATGAGAATATAGAAAAGGTGGCATCTGTGATGTATGACAAAGAGATACCGATGATTGTAATGACATCTTCAGAAGAGATCATACGCCGTTACACAAGTGGAACAGCTGGTGTTACGATTAAAGAACCTTTTTTGTGGTCGTTGTCAGAGACTGATGCCATGCAAGCACGATTACCATTATTGAAAGCAGGATCAATGGGAAAAAGAAAAATATCGGCAGTGTCTGTAAACAACAACTATGGTGATACTTTCAACAAATGGATACCCTATCATGCCAATGAAATTGATATGACAATAATTGATAGGCTGCAATATTCTACAACTCAAGAGTTGGAGGATGCGATGAACATTATTTGCAAAAGTGAAACCGAAGCTGTAGTATGTGCGTTGGATAATGCTAACGATATTCAGACAGTAATGCAAGTTATTAAACACAACCCTACTGCGCCTATGGTATATTTTACTGGTTCAGTGCTAAATTCTTCTCTATTGAAATTAGGATCATTAGTCGAAGGTGCTGAAGGATTTGCAATGTATCCATCACCATATACAGGTTTTCAATTAGCTTATCAAGTGCGTTATGGTGAGATGCCAATGCCTATTGAAGCTCAACTATACGATGCCTTTTTGTTATCTTTAGTATCATTCGCATATAGCCACTATTCTGAACAACCAATGTCAATGAATAAGGCATTAACTGCATTATCAGATTTACCTGTAGCAGAAATAAGTGAGGATTTTATTGATTTATTTTGGGAATGTGGAACTCCAGCATGGGACTATTCTGGTTTAAAAAATCTTGTATTAAACAAAATACGTAAAGGCGAATTACCTGATAAAAATATGATTGGCGCATGTGGCAATCTTAAGTTTGCAGCAGGCTCATATACTAAACTTGTCAAAAATTGCTATATCAATTGGTCGGTTTATAAAGGAAAACCTATTGCATTAGATTATATTGATGCAAGAGGATTTAGACTAACAAAATATATACCTACTTGGGTATGGCAAGAAGGTTTTGAGGAATTAGAAGATAATTCGGATTCGAAATTCAAATACAAACAAGCAAAAGGCAATAAAGCTGTACTGATATGTGGCTCGGAAGGATGGTATAACTATCGTCATCAAGCAGATATCTTACATGTGTATCAAAGCTTGAAAACAAATGGATTTACAGACGATGACATCATCTTAATTATGAGAGACGACATAGCTCACCACCCCAAAAATACAGATAAAGGAGCTATACGTGTAGAACCTAATGGAGCTAACCTCTATTTCAATGTGCAATTAGATTATAGAGCAGATACTATCAGCATAGAAGATATAGAAGATATTTTAATAGGCAACAAAAGCGATCGACTTTCTACCGTATTAGAATCTACCGAAACCGACAATGTGCTATTGTATTGGACTGGGCATGGAACAAAAGGTGCGTTCAGTTGGCTTGAAACAAAAGAAAAATTTACAGCAATACAACTACGCGAAACTGTGCAAAAAATGTACGACAATAAACTATACCAAAGTATACTGATTTGTGCAGAACCATGTTATTCGGGTAGCGTAGTCAAAGAAATTAAGGGTATTCCATTAGTATTAGCTATCTCTGCAGCCGATGAAAATGAATCTTCGTTTGCAGATAATTTCAACACAGAGTTAGGCGTGTGGATGTGCGACAGATTTACAAATAGTATGATGCGCATATTAGAAAAAAATAAACATACTGATTTCTCTGATTTATATGAAGAATTGCACAACTATACCATAGGATCGCATGTATGTGTATATAACATAAGTATGTTCTATTACTTGCAAATTTGTACTTTAAGTGATTACTTTTATGTTTATAACCAATAATTAATATAGAATTTTATCCATAACAAAAACTAATATAAACAATATAAAAACAAAAAAAATTATGAAACTATTTTGTACAAAAAAAGAAGAAAGCCATTCTTGTTTTAGAATGGGATGTTTTGGTAAAACACTAATTGGTCTTGTTTTTTTCATCCTAATTTGTGGATGGATAGGTAAATCATTAGGAGATGCTTTTGTAACTCCCGAAACTGTATTAGAAGATAATACAATTTATCGCATTGACATGTCAGGCGAACTCGTAGAACGCGCTAATGAAAGTTCACCAATGGATATGATCTTATCTGAGGTAGGTAAAAAAGAGGCTGCTACACAAATAGGTCTTGATGATTTACTCAGCAATATTGCATTAGCTAAAAACGATGACAAAGTATTAGGTATCTATCTTCGTGGTGGAGAGATGGTTGTAGCCCCAGCTTCAGCTAAAGCCTTGCGTGATGCGTTGGTTGACTTCAAAGAGTCAGGCAAATTTATTATTGCATATTCAGATTCTTATAGCCAAACTAACTACTATATTGCTTCTGTAGCAGACAAAATTTGTCTTAATGCAGTAGGTAGCGTGTCATGGGATGGTATGAGCGCTCAAAAAATGTACTTTACTAACTTAATGAATAAATTAGGCATCGAAATGCAAATTCTCAAAGTAGGTACATTTAAATCAGCTGTAGAACCTTATTTCCGCACCTCTATGTCGGCTGAAGACCGCAAACAAACAGAGCAATACCTAACAGGCATTTGGGATGAGATAAAATCAGCAGTTGCACAATCACGTCAGTTAACTACTGAACAATTAGACAATTATGCCGACGAATTCATGTCAGTACAACCTCATAACAAATATGTATATTATGGCTTTGTCGATACATTGGTATATATACAAGATATGGATACCATATTGCGTAAATTAGCTAACACAAAAGATTATAAAATTCTTACCCATAGTAAAATGACTAATGTAAAACGTGAGCAATCAGAGGCTAAAGATAAAGTGGCTATTATCTATGCAGAAGGTCAGATCTATGATGGTGGCGATAAAGGCATTTCTGATACTGAAATGATAAAAACTATCAACAAAATCCATAAAGACGAAGATGTGAAAACTGTTGTATTACGCGTAAATAGCCCTGGTGGTAGTGCTAATGCGAGTGAGCAAATATGGCATGCTATCACTACCCTACAAGCAAAAGGATTGCCAGTAGTAGTGTCAATGAGCGATTATGCAGCATCAGGCGGTTATTATATTTCATGTTTAGCAGATTATATCTATGCAGAACCAACTACCCTAACTGGATCAATTGGTATTTTTGGCACAGTGCCAAACTTTAAGAATGTCCGCGAAAAAGTGGGACTTGATGTAGATGCAGTTTGCACTAATCGTCACTCTAATTTGAATTACAATATGGCTCTACAAGGTATGAACAGTGAAGAATATGCTATTATGCAAGCAATGGTTGAACGTGGTTATGAACTCTTCACATCCCGCTGTGCCGAAGGTCGTGGCATGTCGCAAGACTCAATCAAAGCGATAGGCGAAGGCCGTGTATGGCTTGGAAAAGACGCTGTGGAAATCGGCTTAGTAGATGAATTAGGAAATATCAATTCAGCTATTCAAAAAGCTGCAGAATTGGCAGGATTAGATGCATATCAACTCGCAACATATCCTGAAAAGAAAGACCAAATCCAAGAGATTTTAGAAATGCTTGATACCACCACACCAGAAGAAAAATTGTTACTTCAAATTCGTGAATTTGTTTCAGAACCACGTATTATGACTTTGATGCCAGAAGTGTCAATCAAATAATTAAACATATTAATATATTAAATGTCTTATGAAGAAAGTATTATTATTTTTTATTGTAGCACTATTCACTGCTTGTAGCGCATTAAGACCTGTAACATATTCGGTTCAACCTACACTCTTAAATTATAAATATGTCTATATCATGCAAACTGGATCGGTAACTGGTAGTTCAGACATGTATGCTCTTGATAATGGTGTTATATTAGGAGGTACCACAAATACAATCAACCCGACAGACATCATGTCTGGCTATTTAATGCAAAGAGGATATACTATTCTCCCTCGATTGGACGAGAAAAAACTCTCAGAAACACTGGTGGTTAGCTATGGCGAAACAGGTCAAAGAAGCATGGGTTTTCTTTGGTTGTTTGATGCGACTAGCATCATTGTTCAATTCCGTGATGCACAAACCAATGAGTTAATTGCATCTGCCGAAGCAGAAGATTATGGTAGCACTGCAGCAGACAATGTACGCTATGCTATTCGCCGTGCTTTAGACACTATATTCTCTTCTGTTACACGATAACACAATTTTTATAATAAATACATATAAAACTATGAAAAAGATTCTATTTGCAATTTTTACAGTAGTAACTCTTGTTTTGACAAGTTGCGAAAAGTTAAACACTAATGTAATGGATGTTGACCTAAACTCATTAGACAACACTACTCCTAAATGTTGGATGTATCATATTAAAGAGTTCAAACAGACATCATATATGTGGTGCACAGAAAGAGAACTTGTTGAGGTTTTCCAAAGTTATAACAATAGCGGCACTGAAAATAAACTAACTGTTACATACGAAGAGTCGCCTGCTAATAATAAAGAGGCTTGCGAAGCTAAAAATGACATCTAAATCATATAAATAACTATGAAAAAAATTCAAATTTTATTTTTTATTGTTGTCTTATTAGGCATTGTATCATGTTCTAATGATACTCCAAAACAAACAATTGAAATTTCAGGTTTAACAGAAGAAGTTTATTTCGAACAAGTAGGAGAGATTGATTCTATCGGTTTGCAAGAGCACTATGAATTAATTATTCAAAAAGCTTCAGAAGGAAATGGCGACAATGATGATCTTTGGTTAAATTATGCCCAACAGTTATTAGACTCTGCAAATCAGTACCAAGAAGAGTGTATAAATTTATCAGGAGCCAATTGGGATGTCGAAAGTGATGGAGGTAGTGGTAAAAATCGATTATTGGGATATCACTACACTACTATCAGATACAAATCTATCGACCACAATGGTAAACCTATTATGCTTTCAACACTTGTTGTGTGGCCTTATAACAACATTCTTTCCGACCCTGATGCAAATAACGTAATCATAGGTTGTCACTGTACTATTACAAGCAATAAAGAACGACCTACTAACTATTCTAAAAATAGTATTATGACAGACGTGGGTATGTTGGCTTGTTCGGCTAAAAGTAAAGGAATAACTCAAGCTTATGAAAATTTGGTTATTATACCAGATTATCAAGGCTATGGTGCAACTCATGGCGAACCACATCCATATCTTTCGCAAGATATCACAGCACGTCAAGTGCTTGATGGAGTGAAAGCAGGTATAGCATACTATAAATTTATAAATCACAACCTTGAAGATGATTGGAGAAGTGTGTCTGTTGGATATTCTCAAGGTGGTTCTGTAGCTATGGCAGTTCATAAATATATTGAAAAGAACAATTTGGAGAAAGAATTCAATTTTGCAGGGTCGGTTTGCGGTGATGGACCTTATGATCCAATTGCAACATTAAATAAATACATCTCTCTTGACAAAATGTATATGCCAATTGCTGCAATTTATATGATGAAATCAATGTGTAGTACCAACCCACGATTGATGAATAAATATACTCCTGAAGATTATTTAACACAACTTATTCTCGATGCTGGTCTTCTCGAAATTATTGATGAAAAAATTCAAACAACTAACGACATAACTGAGACTCTATTAAATTATTCTGTACAATATAATACAAGTGATACTACAACATTATGCATGTACAGAAAAGCCAGTGATGATAAATTCTATCCATATCGTAAAGACACAAAAGATAAACATAAATGGGAATCAGGGTATGGAACTTCTTACGCAAAAACATCTGACATATTGCGACCAGAAATCATCAATTCATTTAATGGAAAAACAGAAGCTATTCATAAAGAAAAAATTGAAGCTCTCACTGCTGCATTAAACGACAATGTTCTATACAAAAACTGGAATCCAAAACACCCAATTTTTGTTATTCATAGTACTGGTGATGAAGTTGTTCCATTTGTAAATTATACAAATTGTCTTGATGCATGGAAAAATACAAGTAAACAGTATGTTGCTGGAATTAGATATGCAGGAATTACTCAATCACATGTGGCTTTTGGTAAATATTTCTATATGTTCCATGAAGGAATGGCTATTGTAGCCATATTCACTAATACTATCTCACTACACATGTTCGACCGTACCGATGTCGGTATATAATCTTTATTTACATTATAAAAATAGGGTGTGTCAATGATGACACACCCTATTTTGTATTATTACTAGCTTAAAACGAAAAATAGCAATAAAAACTATAGTAATGTAAAATTTTACTATTAACAATTTGATGTTAACTTTTTTGCTTTATTAATATTTTTTTTGTAACTTTGCAGACGAGTTCACAGATTAAAGAACTATACAACACTAATCTCAGTTCTAAGCTCTAAACGATAAACTCTCATCGCTAAAAAATGAATATTCCTAATCTCGATAATATATATCAAAAAATATTAGAACTACGCGAGAAGCATATCAAAGACAAGCGATTTGTACTTGTACTCGCTTTCATCACAGGTCTTGGATGTGCTCTTGCAGCATTCCTTCTCAAAAGTTCTATCCACTTTGTGCAAGATATCGTCAAATCGTTGATGGCCAACGACTCGTTAAACTATTGGTATCTTGCTTTCCCTGCCGTTGGTATCGTCATTGCTACTCTATTTGTGAAATATGTTGTCAAAGACGACATCTCGCATGGTGTAACCAAAATTCTCTACGCCATCTCTCAACACAAGGCTATCATCAAACTCCACAACTGCTGGTCGTCGATAGTTGCATCAAGTATCACTATCGGTTTTGGTGGTTCGGTCGGAGCCGAAGCTCCTATTGTGCTCACTGGTTCAGCTATCGGTTCCAACCTCGGTCAGTTTTTCAAAATGGACCAACGCACCCTCATGCTCCTCGTGGGTTGTGGTGCTGCAGGTGCCGTAGGTGGCATCTTCAAAGCCCCTATCGCTGGCGTTGCGTTCGTTATGGAGGTGTTGTTGATGGACCTCACCATGACCTCTATCGTGCCTCTGCTCATTGCTTCGGTCACAGCTACGGCATTCTCTTATCTCTTTATGGGCAACGAGGTTATGTTCCATTTCGATAACTACGCACCATTCACCCTCGACCGCGTGCCTTATCTCATTTTGCTCGGCGTGGTGTGTGGACTTATCTCGCTCTACTTCACTCGTGGCATGAATTGGCTCGAAGGCATCTTCCGTCGTCTCAAAGTGCCATACAAAAAAATCTTGGTTGGTGGCTTGATGCTTGGTGTTCTCATCTTCCTCTTCCCTCCTCTCTATGGCGAGGGCTACGACACCATCAACGCCCTACTCACAGGCGAATGCTACAACCTCTTCAACCAATCATTCCTCTACAACTATCGCTTCGATGCTTGGGCTATAGTGCTCTATCTATCGCTAATTGTTTTCTTCAAAATATTCGCTTCGGCTGCCACTAATGGTGCTGGCGGTACGGGTGGTATCTTTGCTCCATCGCTCTTTGTTGGCTGTATCACAGGCTTCGTTGTTGCCGAAGGTTTGAATATCGTAGGTCTTCCGGTGCCTCACCAAAACTTTGCCTTTGCCGGTATGGCAGGCCTTATGTCGGGCGTAATGCACGCACCACTCACAGGCACATTCCTCATAGCCGAACTCACAGGTGGTTACGACCTATTCATGACCCTCATGATCACTTCCGTCATCGCCTACCTCACCATCATCGTGTTCGAGCGCCACTCGCTCTATGCTATGCGTCTTGCGCAGAAAGGCGAATTGCTCACTCACCACAAAGACCGCGCAGTGCTCACGCTAATGAAGATGGACAACGTAATCGAAACCGACCTCTCTATCGTTACTCCCGAAACAACACTCGGACAATTGGTGAAAGTTATCTCTAAGTCAAATCGCAACCTATTCCCTGTTGTAAATCCTAAAACACAACGTTTCGTGGGCGTAGTTTCGCTCGACGAGGTGCGCAACATCATGTTCCGTCCCGAACTCTACGACCGCTACAAAGTGCAAGAACTCATGAATATGCCACCAGCACGCATCGTGGTCAATATGCCGATGGACAAAGTGATGGACACATTCGAAAACACAGGCGCATGGAATCTCCCCGTAGTCGATGAAGAAAACAAATACATCGGATTCGTATCTAAATCAAAGATATTCAACACCTACCGCAAAGTGCTCGTTCACTTCTCGGAAGAGTAAAACAATGCATAATGCACAATGCATAATGCACAATTCATGCTACTAAAAGTTTAATAAATACTAACGAGACGAAAGCCGAGTACCATCATCTTGCTACTCGCTACTCGCTACTAAAAATCTAAGAATATGGCTAACCGTAGAACTCTCAAAAAACAAATCCGTGCTATTCTCGGACAATTGATGGACGAATGTATCATCTGCAACCTCGTGCTTCCTAAATTCGACAACACAACTCTCGACACATTTGCTGCACGCATCATCGAAATCAACGACGAATTCATCGCACGTGCCAACCACCCAGAAGGTACAAAAGACCCTAAACGCACAAAACAATACTACTCTGCTCTTATTCAAGACTTCAACAAAGCTACTCTCGAGCTTATCCAAGACATGAACAAAATTAACGAATAAAAAAGATACAGTAACAGAAAACATAAATTATCTTTATTTTCTTTTAACGTAAATGCCCGTTAATTATCCATCAATTAAAAAATAATTTATGATAAATTTATGATAATTTACGTTAAAAAATTTTATGTTATTATGTTCTTTTGTCTTTTGATATAATATGGCAAAAATCAGCAAGACCAACGCTGCACGCCTACTCGATCAACGCAAAATCAACTACCAACTCATCCCTTACGAAGTGGATGAGCAACATCTCGATGCCGGACACGTAGCCGAGAGCCTTGGCGAAAACATCGAACAGGTGTTCAAAACCCTCGTGCTCAAAGGCGACAAATCGGGCTACTTCGTCTGTGTCATTCCGGGCAACTGCGAGGTCGATTTGAAGAAAGCAGCAAAGGTGAGTGGCAATAAAAATTGCGACCTCATACCAATGAAAGAGCTCCTACCCACTACGGGCTACATCCGTGGAGGTTGTTCCCCTATTGGCATGAAAAAGCCATTCCCAACGTATATCCACACCACAGCCGCCGATTTCGACCATATATATATTAGCGCAGGCGTGCGTGGCCTACAAATCCAAATCGCCCCAACCGATTTAATCACCGTCAGCAACGCAACTTTAAATGACCTGATTTTATAAACATTATATTTTTATCTCCCACAGATTGCACAGATAACACTGATTTGTTTTGAAGTAAAACAATTTCTGTGAGAATAAATAAAAATTTATAGAACTATAAAGTTTTTAGATTCGCAATTTTTGTTTACAAAAATCAGCTCGACTGATTTTCACAGATTAAATCTACCGAGCATGAGCAAATTCAAGTGCCTTGCCTTAAAAGACGCACATGAACGCCGAATGGCTTCCGTGCCTTGCCTTAAAAAGCGTCAAGAAAATTAATATAAATTCGTAAACGACGATTTATGGCGAGGTTACACCAACTAAGACAAGGCACAACATTCATGAGCAATCACCGCAATTGTGAAGAAGCAGTCCGATTGCCCGAGTTTAAATCGCTGTAGGATTTATTGCTAGACTTTAGCGTTTTTAAGCACAGCACTAGCGTTTTGGTTACTTTTGCGCAATGACAAAAGTAACATATAATTTGGTCACAAAAGTAACAAACAAAAATATGCAAGAAAAAACTTGTCCACGTTGTGGCACAAAATTCATCTGTCGCCACAACGACGATATAACCAAATGCCAATGCGCCTCGGTGCAACTAACCCCCGAAGCACGCCAATATATCGCAGAGAATTACACCGATTGCCTTTGTGTGAACTGCCTTCGCGAGATATTAAACAACAAACTTTGGCAAAGTTTTTGATTTATTGTAATATGTTTTTATCTCCCACAGATTACACTGATAACACTGATTTGTTTTGAAGTAAAACAATTTCTGTGAGAATAAATCTATCATCAGACGAGCGAAGCGATATCGTAACTCTCACTACTCGCACTAAATAAAAATAAAAAGACATAAGAACATAATAACAAAATTTATTTAACTATATTTTTATGTTATTCTGTTATTTTGTCTTCTAAAAAAAAATCTAATATATGAAAGCAAAAATCATCGGCATCATATCGCTAATCGCAGTATTAGTCGTTGCAGGTGTCATCTATTTCCAATACTTCTTCGTGTTTGGCGAAGGCGTCAAAGCTGGCGAACTCAACTATATGGTCCACAAGGGCTATATATTCAAAACCTACGAAGGCAAACTCATCCAAGCTGGTTTCAAAGGTCAAACAGCCAATGGCGTAGCCTCAGGCATCCAAAGCTATGAGTTCCAATTCTCAGTTACCGACGAAGCCATAGCCGACTCGCTCATGCGCTGCTCAGGCAAACAAGTCGAACTCCACTACAAAGAGTACCTCAACCCACTCGTATGGCGTGGCGTAAGCGAATTCGTAGTCGATAGCATCATTGCCGTACGATAATTTTTAAGGTAATTATATATAACTTTACAGTAAAAAATATTTTTTGATTTATTATTAAATTTTCCAATAAGATTTATTATATTTGTAGTATAAATTAACAAATTATATTTAATATGGAAAAATTAACAAGACAACAAGAAGATGGTGTATGTAAATTATTACATCACATTCATGACGAAGAAATCACACAATACATCTTAAATGTTCTTGGAAAAAAGAATTGGACACGAGATATTTTAAGTGAGTGTAATGGACAAATGACAGAAGAACAAGAAGATTTATATGAGTCTTTAGGTGGTGGATATACTTGGGAGGAAATTGAGAAATATTTGGAAGAAGGTGATATTAGATTTGGAATCTCTGAAAAATTAAAAGAACAGGGTGTAACAAAATTTCTTTATGAAAATGAGGAGTATCTTGAAGAAATAAGAAAAGGTAATATAATATGTGAGGGTATTGATATAGATGATATTAAAAATACAATATATGGTTAATGAAAGTAACATTCTCAAAAGAAACAAAGGAGGATTTT
>JAZQRP010000158.1:0-11230 GCA_045629685.1 Candidatus Aphodosoma sp.
ATTCGAACACAGCGTCTCCAATCGTTGTCACGCTATCTGAGATAGAGATAGAGGTAAGAGATTTACAATTAAAGAACGTACTATGTCCAATGGCGGTAACTTTATACGATACTTTGTTTGAAACTACAGTTTCGGGGATAACAATATCACCCGAATAGCCTTTTTTTTGAATAACTTCAGCCGTTAATGTTTCTTTATCGAGTCGGTATTTGATACCTTTTATGATTTTTTCTTCCATGATTTTAGGTTGTTTTTAAGGTTATTATTTTATCACTCCATAGGTGCAAGCAAACTGCTCCGAAGTAGAGTGACATTTATTCGAGTTTTTTTTGTTTAATCGTTTAATTCGTTTTGATTGGGTTTTGGTGAGCGGAATACAAAACAGTCAGGAGTAAGACTTGCTGGGGCTTCAATTATTACATTTTCTTTGAAATTATTGATGTATATTAGAGGTTTATATGATATTGGAAACCCAAATTGAAAGTCTAATTTAACGTGTGTTACTTCATGCTCGATGTGGATTGCAGGTCTTTTGTAATTAAAAAACAGCAACAAATCAGTTGGTAATTCTAAATAGAATTCTTTTTCATTGCCATAGAAAACAAGTTCTTGGAGTGGTGAGTTATATGTTCTTGCGCCTAAAAGCCAACGTAATAGGTATAAGATATTAAGGAAACTTTCTGAAGCATGAATATGATGAGTGCCTTTTGTCGAGATTTCAAGTTTTCTCCATGTTGTATCTCCTTCTTTGTTTTTTGCTGCTTCTATTGGGAGACGATAAAAATTGGCAGGAATAATAAGCTTTCTTAGATTTTCACAATCTTGTAGGACCCTAATTTGTATCATTTTGATAGTATCGGGGAGATACAATTCTTCAATATTTGAAATTGTTCCACTTTCGATAGTGCATTCGTTGAGAAACTCTACTCCGTCTGGTATGCGAGTCTGTTTCTCGCCGGTTACAATAATTTCTTTGGTCATAGTTTTCGTTTTCTGAGTTGTTTTTATGATTTTATATTTGACTTGAATAATATAACAAAGACAACTCAAATTTTTAATGGGAACAACATTTTTTTGCGAAATTATATATATATTAGCATAAATACTATAAAAATCAACCTACTTAAGCGTACTATATACCATTGCAAATATACAAAAATAAAATCAATCCAACAACAAATTCTATCTAAAAAATCCCTCCAAAAAATATCACGAAAAATACAATAACCCCCACCCTACTTTAAATATACTATACAGCAACCTGCAAGCTACCTTCACCCTACCAGCAAAACACCCTCTAAAATACAATAAGCCCCCCCTTTTTGCACTCATCATCCATCTCCACTTAACACCTCTTGTTTATTCAAAAAAAATTTACTATCTTTGCAAATGTATTAACTATCAAACTCTACTTCACTATGATTACTCTAATTATGACAAATGTTTTTCTAGGTTTAACTTTCATCGCAATAGGTTTCATCACCTTAAAATCGCCTTGGACAATAAAACAATGGAGATATGCTAGCGAAGAGAAACGCAAAAATATCGACATCAAAGGTCTGCAAGAGCTATATTGCAAATCGATGCTGTACGGTGGTTTGGGCTTGATTTTGGTGGGTATTGTCAACTATTTCGTAAAAGGTAACTGGAGTTTATACGCACTAATGATGATAGTTTTTGCTATGACTGGTTATATGATTGCTCGCACTCGAAGATATGACAAAAATCCTAAATCAAAAAAGGAGATGACCATTGCGGCTACGGTGGTGGCTTTGTCGCTATTCTTGGTGGTAGGTCTATTCATCGGTGGCAAAATGGAGAGCAAGGTTACTGTAGATGAGAATGGTTTGACTATCGGTGGTATGTATGGCTTCACTATTGCAAAAGAGAATATCGACACTATCTATATGGCTATGATGAACGAATTGCCTAAGGTGAAAATGCGCACTAATGGATACAACGATGGCGAAGTGGCAAAAGGCAATTTCCGCCTTGACGAGTGGGGTGCTTGCAAACTATTCATCCATAATGCCAAAGAACCTGTTATTGTAATAAAAAGCGAAGGTAAATATACTATTCTGAATCTTTACGAAGCAGAAACAACTAAAAATTTGTACGATGAATTACAAGATTTTTGATTCTTACAAAGATAGAATGATAGCCTTCTCGACCGAACGAGAGGGCTATTTTGTCAATGGCACTGAGGGCATGAGCCAAGAGGCGTATGGCTCACTCAACCTCTGCCACTATGTTGGCGACAACCCCGACCATGTAGCCCACAACCGTCAACTCTTTTGCCAATACCACAACATCGAACGCGAAATGCTATTCGTGCCACGACAAACGCACTCGAGCAACGTGAAACGCATCCAACCTGATATCGACCTCGAAGAGACCGATGGCTTGACAAGCAACATAAAAGGCTCGTGCATAGGCATCAATACTGCCGACTGCCTACCTGTACTCCTCTACGACCCCACCCACCACGCCGCCGCCACTCTGCATGCCGGTTGGCGAGGATTAGTGGGGCGAATCGTGACGAAAGGTATCGAGATGATGAAACGCGACTTTGGCTCTGTAGCATCTGATTTGCTATGCGCCATCGGTCCTGCCATCTCGACCGAAAATTACGAGGTAGGCGACGAACTGAAATCTCAATTTGCCGAAGCAGGTTTCCCTATCGAAGATATTTTCATCAACCGCGCCGATTGGGCAAAGTCACACCTCGACCTAAAAGCTGCAATTAAATTCGAATTACTCAATAATGGCATTGCAGAACAGAACATCGAAATCTCCGACATCTGCACCTACCAACACTCCTCTAAATACTTCTCAGCCCGCAAATTAAGCATAAATTCAGGCAGAATATTCTCTGGCATAATATTAAAATAAATTGCAAAGCTCGTACCTAAAAAACACAATCTATCCACAAAACAACTCTAATACAACCATTCCCCAATCATCCTACAAATTTAATTATGTACTTCTATTAAATAGTCCATAATGTTAAATTATGCCAAAATGGCATATATGTCAGTTTTTTTTTGTAACTTTGCATTCATGAAACCGAGAATAATAATCGACGCAAATATTCCGTATATACGTGGGGCTTTTGACGATGTAGCTGATGTCGAATATCTTGTTGCAAAGGATATTACGCACGACAAAGCGATGAATGCCGACGCTCTGATTGTGAGAACTCGCACTCAATGCAATGCCGCACTATTAGAATGCTCTCGCGTAAAAATGATTGCCACTGCCACTATTGGTATCGACCACATCGATACTGAATATTGCGATACACACAACATACAATGGACCAATGCGCCTGGATGCAATGCCGAATCGGTGGCTCAATGGGTAGGCTCTGCCCTCGCTGTGTGGGCAAACGAACATAACTGCTCACTCGTAGGCAAAACCATCGGCATCGTAGGACACGGACATGTAGGCAAACGCGTTGAACGATTGGCACACAAATTGGGGATGAATGTTCTGCTCAACGACCCTCCGTTAGCATTAGAAAATCCTGATAAATATGTCGATTTACACGCCATAGCCCGCGAGTGCGACGTGATAACATTCCACACCCCTCTAACCCGAGAAGGCAAATTTGCGACGTACCACTTAGCTGATGAGGAGTTTTTCAAAACATTGCAAGAAAACAACCCCAACAACACCCCATCCCTCATCATCAACGCCGCCCGAGGAGGAATAATCAACGAAAATGCATTACTATCGCATCTTTCTCAACTTTCAACTTTCAACTTTCAACTTTCAAATATAGCTATTGACTGTTGGGATGGCGGACCCGAAACAAACTCTGAACTACGCCAACGTGCCCTAATCGCTACTCCTCACATTGCTGGCTACTCTGCCGACGGAAAACTCAACGCAACTCAGCAAGTCGTACAAGCTGTAGCCATAGCACTCAACATCACACCTAACACGATTGAGGGGCTATCTGAGAAAAAAACAACCAACAAAGAGGGCGATGAGTTAAAAGACGAATTACTAAACAACTACAACATCCTCGCCGACAGCGACGCACTAAAAGCCGAACCCGAAAAGTTCGAACACTTCAGAAGCAACTACCCCGTCCGCCGCGAACTCAAGATTTATTAATAAAAAAAGACAAAACAACATAAGAACATAATTTTTATGTATTTATGTTCTTATGTCTTTTCAACATAATAATAAAAAACATGGATTTAAAAGATATACAAGCCGTTAAACAACGATTTGGCATTATAGGCCTATCACCTGCACTAAATCGTGCAATCGACACTGCCGTACAAGTGGCAAACACCGATTTATCGGTGTTGATTCAAGGCGAAAGTGGTGTGGGTAAGGAGAATTTTCCTCAAATCATCCATCAATACAGCGCACGCAAACACAATAAATACATCGCTGTCAACTGCGGTGCAATACCCGAAGGCACTATCGACTCCGAACTCTTCGGTCACGAAAAAGGTGCTTTCACTAGTGCTACATCCGACCGCAAAGGCTACTTCGAAGAGGCTAATGGTGGTACTATCTTCCTCGACGAAGTGGGCGAATTACCTCTTTCAACACAAGTGCGCCTATTGCGTGTGTTGGAGACTGGCGAATTTATACGCGTTGGCTCATCTAAAGTGCAGAAAACCAATGTGCGCGTCGTAGCTGCTACCAACGTAGATATGTTACAAGCCATTGCCGATGGTCGTTTCCGTGAGGACCTCTACTATCGTCTCAATGCAGTGCCTATCCACATTCCGCCTTTGCGCGAACGCAAAGAGGATATCCCTCTCTTATTCCGCCGCTTTGCTACCGACTTTGCCGAAAAATACAAAATGCCTGTAGTGAAACTCACTCCAGAAGCACAAAATATGCTCGTAAACTACTATTGGCGAGGCAATATTCGTCAGTTAAAAAATGTGACAGAACAGATTTCGGTAATCGAACAAGACCGCGAAATTGACGCTGCTGCCCTACAAAACTACTTGCCACAACAACACGAGAGCAATCTTCCTACCCTCTTTGGTCAGCAACAACGCCAAGAAGAACGTTCGTTTGCCAACGAGCGTGAAATTCTATATCAAGTATTATTCGACATGAAAAAAGATATGGCTGACATGAAAAAGGTTATTGCCGAACTTATGGCAAATCACCATGCCGAATCTCAACCACATCCTATCCATACTGAACCAACAACATACTACCCTGCTTCGACACACAATCCTGACGGATTCAATATCGTGCACACCCCTACGCACCAACAACACATTATCGATGCAAACACTACTGTTGAAGACACCGAAGAGTATGTCGAAGAATCACTCTCCCTCACCGATGCCGAACGCGACATGATTATCCGTGCATTGGATAAATACAACGGCAATCGCCGCCGCGCTGCCGAAGAACTCAACATCTCACAACGCACACTCTATCGTCGAATCAACGAATACGGACTTGAATAAAGTACAGAGTACAGATTAAAGATTACAGATAATGAAACGAACTATATTTTTTTCTATCCTAGCAGTTATACTTGCCGCATCATGTACGATTTCGTATAAATTCAATGGTGCAAGTATCGACTATTCGAAGGTCAAAAGCATCACTATTGCCGAATTTCCAAACAATGCAGCATTGGTATATCCACCTCTTACTACAAAATTCAACGACGAGTTAAACAATATCTACGCTTCTCAAACTCGCTTGAATATCGTGAGTGCAGGTGGCGACCTTGATATTTCAGGTGCAATCACAGGCTATACACTTGTACCTCTCTCGGTTGGTGCTAATGCCTTAGCAGCAGAAAACCGTCTAACTCTCACCGTGAAAGTGCATTTCATAAACAATATAACAGGCGATGAAACTGACAATAGCTATTCAGCTAACCGCACATTCCCAAGTTCAAGCACATTAAACGATGTGCAAGATGCACTCATCGACGAAATGATTGAAGAGATTATCGACCAAATATTCAACGGAACAGTAGCAAATTGGTGATATATAAATATAATAAATGAGACAATAAACTGACAAATTACAAACGAGCCATACCAAAAACTCCTCCCCTAAGTTAGGGGAGGTAGCAAAGCCGGAGGGGTCTACCTTTTTACAACTTACTACTTCATACATGAACAGAACTAATATTAATAATTTTTTGATAAATCCCGACCTTGTAGCGAATGCTTCGAAAGAGGAGTTGCGTCGTTTAGTGGAGACTTATCCCTATTGCGAGACTCTACATTGGATATATCTACGTGCTCTATACATAGCCGACGATGCAATGTTTGACGAAGAATTGATGCTCCATGGTATGCACATCTCCAACCGCCGTCTCTTTTACAACTACCTCACCTATCAAGAAGAAACAGACTTAAATTCTCCTTCTGTTTTAGGGGGAGTGTCCGAAGAGGGAGGGGGTTCTCAACTCTCAATTCTCAACTCTCAACTCTCAACCCCAGACTACTTCGCATTAGAACAAAATCAAGCACAAAAACAATCCCTCCAACATCTTGCAGCCCAACTAAAAGCCGCTCGCCTCGCCCGACAAGCTAATACACAACAAAAGACACGAGATACGAAATACGAGATACAAGATACTACAAACAATTGTCCCCCTGTTTTAGGTGAACGAGCCGAACCAACGGTCTTGAGCCGAATGGCGAAAAATGGAGAAGAGGGGCAAGATCTCTCAACTCTCAACTCTCAACTCTCAACTGAAAAAACTGAAGAAAACGCAAAAAAACTAATCAAAGAACAAAAATATTTAGAGGCAATAGAAATTTTAAGGGCAATAAGTTTGAATAATCCAAAAAAAAGTGCTAACTTTGCACTTCAAATTAAATTCTTAGAAACAATAATAAATAATCACAATAAAAATTAGTAAAAAATGTATTCACTACTTACAATTTTAATTGTTATTCTTGCTGTGCTTTTGATTCTTATCGTATTGGTACAGAACTCAAAAGGTGGTGGTCTTGCAGCTAATTTCGCTTCAACAAACCAAATTATGGGTGTACGCAAAACAACCGACTTCCTCGAAAAAACAACTTGGACTCTTATCGGTGTTATCGTACTTTTCTGCGTTTTGGCAACTGCATTCCACAAAACTGACGCTCCAACTACTACATCAGAAATCGCTGACCAAGTAGAATTGCCAGTTCAAGCACCTGCAGGTTTCGACGATGCAGCAGTAGAACTCCCTACTGAAGTTGCAACTGAAGAAGCTACAACTACAGAAGAATAATAAATTTTTACTCAAAAAAATATATAGGATGATTTTTTAATCATCCTATATTTTTGCATATATTACATATATTTCATCATAAAACTATTGCATAAACAAACTTTTATTTGTAACTTTGCACAAATTTAGACTATAACAAATTATTGTTATGAATACTAATAGTAGAAAACATAATCACTATCCTCTCGGGGCTGTTCAATTAGCACCGCAAACATCTGTTTTCTATTGTTTTATTGATATTAAGGAGTAACTATTTTCTAATAGATAGTTACTCTTTTTTTAATGCACAATCAACTACTCTAAATAAAAAAATAAAAACAATGCGATGCAGAAAAAGTCTGGTTACTCTCTACTCGCTACTAACAATCTAATATATGAAAAAATTATTGCTTAAAAATGCGCTTATTTTCCGCGATTGCGGATTTGAGAAGACTGATATTCTCATTGTGGATGGAAAAATTGCAGAAGTGCGTACTTCACTCAAAGATGAAGAGGCTGAGGTAATAGATATGGCTGGTCTCTCTATCTTACCTGGATTGGTTGACCTTCATGTACATTTGCGTGAACCTGGTTTTGAACACAAAGAGACTATACTATCAGGTACTTCAGCAGCAGCTCGTGCTGGTTATACTGATGTATTTACTATGCCAAACTTACGTCCAGCACCAGATACTACCGAAAATCTAAACGTGCAATTACGCGCTATCCGTAGCGATGCCAAAGTAAACGTTCACCCTTACGGATGTATCACTATGGGAGGTCGTGGCGAAGGCGAATTGGTTGATTTTGCTGCTCTTGCTCCATACGTATGGGGATTTTCAGATGATGGTCGTGGTGTACAATCAGACGAACTTATGCGCAAAGCAATGATTGAATGTAAAAAATTGAATAAAACTATCGTAGCGCACTGCGAGGTGAATGAGTTGTTGAAAGGTGGTTATATCCACGATGGTGAGTATGCTCGCAGAAATGGTCACCTTGGAATCTGCTCTGAAAGTGAATGGCGTCAAGTAGAACGCGACTTAAACCTCGTGCGTGAAACAGGATGTAAATACCACGTTTGTCACATCTCAACAAAAGAGACTGTAGAGCTTATCCGTGAAGCTAAACGCGAAGGTTTGCCAGTAACTTGCGAGACAGCACCTCACTATCTCATTTTAACTGACATGGATTTAAGAGAAGATGGTGCTTATAAAATGAATCCACCTCTACGCTCAGCAGAAGACAAAGCTGCGCTTATTCAAGGTATCAAAGATGGCACTATTGACTGTATCGCTACAGACCATGCTCCTCATGCTGCAAGCGAAAAAATTTGTGGTTTAAAAGATAGTGCATTTGGTATCACAGGTCTTGAAGTAGCATTCCCTCTTTTATTCACCTACTTAGTGAGAAAGAATATCATTACAATGGAACGTCTCATCGACCTTATGTCAACTAATCCACGTAAGATTATGGGATTACACCCTGTCACTGTAGGTGAATATGCCGACCTTGCAATTGTAAATCTTGATTCGGACTATAAACTCAACACTAACCACTTCGTATCAAGCGGTAAATCTACACCATTTGCTGGATGGAAAGTTAACGCTGAATGCGTAATGACTATGATTAAAGGTGAAATTGTTTACTCTCTATACAATTCGTAAATATCACTACTAAATATTTAATAATTTAATGCCGAATGGCAAATCTCGCTACTCGCTACTAAATATCTAATTATGACTCCTTACAATAAAAAAATCGTTCTTGAAAACGGATGTGAATTCTTCGGATATGGCTTTGGTGCTAATCGAGAAGCTGTAAACGAAATCGTTTTCAACACCTCTATGGTTGGTTACCAAGAGATTATTTCCGACCCATCATACACAGGTCAAATGGTGGTGATGACTTATCCTCTCATCGGTAACTATGGTATCACAGATGAGGACTACGAAACCAAATTCCCAACTTGTGGTGGTCTCATCGTACGCGAATACAACGACGTACCTTCTAATTTCCGTTACACAAAAACACTTAACGAAGTACTCGAAGAACACAATATTCCAGGCATTATGGGTATCGACACTCGTCGTCTTACTCGCATCATTCGCTCTGAAGGTTCTCAACGAGTAATTATCACTGATATAAATACAACAAAAGAGGAGGCATTGAAACGCATTGCCGAAACTCCAATAATGCATGACCATGTAGCACAAGTTAGTTGTAAAAAACGCTGGTTCTCACGTACTCCTAACCACAAATACGATGTGGTAGCAATTGACTGCGGTATCAAATATAACATCATCCGTGCGTTGAATGCTCGTGGATGTAATGTAACAGTTGTGCCTTACGACACTACGGCAGAAGAGATTCTTGCATTCCAACCAGATGGCTTGTTCCTCTCTAATGGTCCAGGTAACCCTGAAGATGTTACAACAGTTATCAACCTCGTGCGTGAATTACGTGGCAAATTGCCTATCTTTGGTATCTGTCTTGGCCACCAAATGATTTCACTTGCATACGGAGCACAAACATACAAACTCAAATTCGGTCACCGTGGAGGTAACCACCCTGTGAAAAACTTGCTCACTGGCAAAGTGGAAATCACTTCACAAAACCACTCTTATGCTGTTGACGAAAAAACACTCGCTAGCACAGGTCTTGAGGTGACACACATTAATATATTAGACAACACAGTAGAAGGTGTTCGCTCTGAAAAAGACAAAGTATTCTCGGTGCAATATCACCCAGAGAGTGCCCCAGGCCCACAAGATAGTGCGTACTTGTTCGACCAATTCATCAAATTAATGCAAGAATAAAAGTTGAAATGTGAAAGTTGAAATGTGAAATTTCAAACTAAATAACTTTCAAATTTCAAATCTTAAATTTCAAATTTAGAATTATGCCAAAAAGAACAGATATAAAAAAGGTAATGGTCATCGGATCGGGTCCGATTGTGATTGGACAAGCTGCCGAATTTGACTACGCAGGTACTCAAGCATGTCTTGCTTTGAAAGAAGAAGGTTACGAAGTAATCCTCGTAAACTCTAACCCTGCAACTATTATGACTGACACCAATATCGCTGATAAAGTGTATATGGAGCCTCTCACATTGGAATATGTAGCAAAAATTATTCGCTACGAACGTCCTGATGCGATTGTACCAAGCCTTGGTGGTCAGACAGGTCTTAACCTCGCAGTGCAACTTGCTAAAAAAGGTGTACTCGAAGAGTGCGATGTTGAAATACTTGGTACTTCATTTGAAAGTATCGAACGTGCGGAAGACCGCGAACTCTTCAAAGAACTTTGCGAATCATTAGGCGAACCTGTACTCCCTTCTATCATTGCCAACAATATGAAAGAGGGTCTCGAAGCTGCTGAAAAAATTGGTTACCCAGTAGTACTTCGTCCTGCATTTACACTTGGTGGTACTGGTGGTGGTTTTGCCGACAACGAAGAGGAATTCCGCGAAATTATGCGTAATGCCCTCACTCTTTCGCCTGTGCACCAAGTGCTCGTAGAAAAGAGTATCAAAGGCTTCAAAGAGATCGAATACGAAGTGATGCGTGATGCTAACGACACAGCTATCACTATCTGTAATATGGAAAACATCGACCCTGTTGGCGTGCACACTGGCGACTCTATCGTTGTTTGTCCTTCTCAAACACTCACAAACAAAGAGTATCAACTCCTCCGCGACTCGGCTCTCAAAATCATTCGCGAATTGAAAATCGAAGGTGGTTGTAACGTGCAATATGCACTAGACCCTCACTCGTTCAACTACTACCTTATCGAGGTAAACCCTCGCGTGAGCCGTTCGTCTGCTCTTGCTTCTAAAGCCAGCGGTTATCCTATCGCTCGCGTTAGTGCTAAAATCGCTGTTGGCCTCCGCCTCGACGAAATCCAAATTGCAAACACTCCTGCTTCGTTCGAACCTGCTCTCGACTATGTAGTTACTAAAATTGCTCGTTTCCCATTCGACAAGTTCGCTACTGCTCAAAACACTCTCGGTAC
>JAZQRP010000159.1:0-4591 GCA_045629685.1 Candidatus Aphodosoma sp.
ACCAATACTACTTTTAGTCTATTTAAATCTTTCATTATTTACACATTTTATTGGCGTATACCGCAAATTTAATGCAAACCGAGGCAAGGACAAAATAAATTCATTTATTTTTTATTGCGAGGTGCAGCTTAAATTATCAAAATATACTACAAGGCGAGCTGAGAACATATGATACTAATGGATATTGATTATACCTCATCGGGTATAAAATGCTTGATGAACGATGTTATTATACCTGAGCGGGTATAATGGACTTTATCCTATTTTTCTGCATTAAATTGTGTAGTTGATTTAAATCCCTCAGAATTTGGTGTTGCCCCTGCAAGAACGACTTCTAAAGCATCTCAAACGGCGAAGAAAAATCACAAAGTTGCCAAATTGTAGCCAAATTTAAGACCGAAAGCAAAAGAAAAAACGCTAACAACTTGTTCTGTAAGTCATTAGCGTTTTATGCAAGTGGTGCCACCAGGAATCGAACCGGGGACACAAGGATTTTCAGTCCTTTGCTCTACCAACTGAGCTATGGCACCGTCTTGTTTGCGAGTGCAAAGGTAGGGCAAGTTTTTGGATTGTGCAAGCGTTTTGATAAAAAACTTTTAAAAATTTTCGTTTATCTGTTTTTTTGATTTATATTTGCATTACAAATATTGCGAATGGGTAGTAAACTTTTTGAAACGGCTCTATTAGTTTTGACGTTTAATCTGTTTTTACTCTTTTGCATTAGCAGTGGCGGAATGTAGCGCAGTTGGTAGCGCACTACGTTCGGGACGTAGGGGTCGGGCGTTCGAGTCGCCTCATTCCGACAAAAAGCGACAAACGGTTTCGTTTGTCGCTTTTTGTTTTCATAGTGTTTGGGTTGACTTCTTGGTTGACTTTTTCGCGTCAACCAGCACGTAAACCGTCCGAAATTTGGAAATCGGCATAAAAACAAAAAAACCTCGACAAACGTTTGATTATCAAGGTTTTATTTAAGTCGGGATGACTGGATTCGAACCAGCGACCACACGCCCCCCAGACCGTAATTATTATAATTATTAAAGCCTTGATTTACAGAAATAAGCTCATAGACTCTTATCTCTCGGTTTTCACTATGGTTTGCACCCGTGCAAAAGATAAGTTAATATTTCATTTTGTTATTTGTTCACAAAGATAAACACGGTTAAGATATATTGCAATTATCAATAGCAATAATTACAGTTTTCTTGAATCTTTTTTAAGCACTTCAATTTAATGTATATCGTGGCTTTTTACAGCTTGTGAAACACTCTGTAAACACTTATTTGTAATAGTGATTCTTCTATTCAATATATAGCCAATTGGTCTGTTTATGCCTTGTGAAATATCCCCAAATGTAGAGTGGTCTTGTGAACAATCCATTTTTGATATATCCGTAACCAAATTCTCCCATATCAAGGTAGGTCGCATTGGTACAGCGTTTGCCACACTCTAAAGCAAAATCGGACATTGTCATTGGGTAATTGGATTGCAATATAAAAGCACCGTCCTTGTCTTTACACAAAGCCCTGCGTATGGATTTCCGCTTATCGTGGAACTTCATTGCTTTTGAATTGTTAACCAATGTCAGTTGCTGAAAACCATTGTCGCCCATCCACTTCCTACTGATAAAGAACATATCCCCTTTTAAGGAGACTCTCATTACCATTGTTTTGTTTGCTTCATAGGTCTTTCCATTTATCCTGTAAGCCCCAAGAATTTCTCCTTGTTCATCAGTAAAAGCGGCAGGAATGCACATCTTGGCATTTTCAGGTCTCTTGTTCGACCATTTTAGTTCACCCTTTGGCAAGTCAAATCGAGTTACTCCATTTTTGAAATATAAGTATGTGGGTAGAGCCAATATGATTAAACCGATGATTGGTATAATCTTTTTCATTTCTTTTTCCTGTTTCGGATTTTACGGATTAACCAAATAATGAAAATTACAAAACCATAAGTATTTACAATTAGGAATCCAATTACCCAAAAGAAGAAGAAAATCAGACCTTCATCTTCACTAATCGTATAATCTATGGTGCAACAATCTTTGTAAATGTGACAACTTACTGAATAGAGTTCATCAATTCCTTTTTCATCTGTATATAAATAGCAATCTTGTTCCGCAAGCTTTTTCCAATGCTTACTGTCTGTTGTGCAACGTTTCTCAAGTTTCTCGATGCATTCTTCCGATAGTTCGTCGGCAAATGTTACACGGTGTATATAAACATCCCATCTTGATGCACCACGGTCAAGATTGTCCTCATATTCTGTTTTGGCGAAATCAGGCAAATCAATCTTTATGGTTTTCTCGATATTTTGAGGGTCTTCTGCTATTTCGTGATAAGATGGTAGGGCTACACGGATTATAAATGATGCAATCAATGCCACCCAACCCAATCCGTAAATTATGAATGCTTTTTTCATAGTCTTTTATTTTTGTAAAAGCCAACTTGTTTTTTTTGAAACAGGTTGGCTTTATCGTTATTTGTTCATTTGTTTACTTCCCTCAATGCGTTTCTTGAATCTGTCATTATAGAAGTAGCTGTATAGATGCTTTATCAATGTTCTTCTTAAATCAATATTGTTAACATTAAGGACGTTAAAACATAAAGGAATATAATGTGTGTAAAACCGCCAAGTAATATCCTCTTCTTCTGTTGATTTGGAGAACTTAAGAAACAATCTATTGCCAAAAGCAGTAGAAGATGGTAAACCAACGGCTAATATTGGTAAATTGTAATCTCTTGATGATAATGTATCGTTTATTATGTCACCATATGAGTTTTCAATCTCTTTTAATGCATCACTCTCTGTAAAGATTGTTCCAGGCTCATATTCTTCACGATAGAAATATCCACCGGTATGCTCTTTCCACCAAAGATTGACATCCTCTTTCGAGTCGAATATTACATAGCCTGTCCCCCAAGTATTCTTAAAACAATGCTTGGCATAATAATGATGCTCTCTAAGAAACTGTTTCTTGGCACTAAGGGCATCGGGTGCATCAGGGTAGAAATATCTCATTAAAAGTAGATAGCGTAGTTATTAGAATATGTATTCTTAATCGTTTGGTATCTTGCACCATATAGCATTCCATTACCTCTAATAATGCTTAGGAAATTAGATGAAACATTATTGAGCAACACGCCTTTTACTTCACAGTTGTTTCCTTTGAATATGTACATATCTCCGTGCCCTAAACTATTTGCATAGCCATCAGCAATATTAACACCTACACTTCCATATAAATCAGCTCCCAAAAATAGTTCATCATCATCACAACAACCTCGCATCGCCATATTAGGAACTCCACAAACATTGAGTGTTCCCAAAACATTCTTTACATAAGAATCAAAATTTATCATAGCTTATAAATATTAAAATCACTGTTAATTAAAATATTTAATGAAAGCCGCTTTGAATATAGTATCAAAATCGTGTACCAATCCTGATTTAACAGCAATCATTGAGAACACACCCACATACCAAGCAACACCATTAACATCCGAGTTATTCCATTGTGCTCCATTAACACTATTACGTGCACAAGAAACAACTAAATCTCGCATTTCGTTAAAAGAATAGTTAGAGCAATGAATTGCCCATTGTTTAGCTTCTTCTTTTATGCCCAGCATCGTACTAGAATTGTCGCCAAGTTTCTGTAAACTCGTTTTTGCTGATATGCAGTAAATTAAAGCATCATTGTTATTCATTGTATTCAAGATTATTATGTATAAAATCAGTGATAGCCAAAGTACTGAATTAAATAGTCCTTTACGCTTGCTGCAATGCTTCGATGGATTTTATTACCCCTTACAATAATCTCGTCATCAGAATATTGCATATAACCTCTTCGTATTCTTTGAGCATCTTCAACGACTCTATTCCACCATCTTTCTGAGGAATGAAAATGCTGTCTTTGAAGTTCTAGTACATCTGCTAAAATTGCAAAATCTATAACTTGGTTTCCAGGAATTGTAAAGAGATGGACTTTTTCTTCAAGAAGTTGCATCCCACCATTCATTACAAGTTTTAGGCGTTCTGCGATTGCATTTTTATTTGTTTCAGCTCCACTGGTTAAACAAATATAAGCTAAACGAGGAGCGTGTCCAAGACCAAGTTTCTCATAACCCATAATAGAAAAAATTGCTCCAGCCATATAGTAGTCACATATCTTGTCTAATTGTGATAAATGAGAGCAAGTGTATTGGTATAGTTCGCGTAGTTGGTTGTGGCTACTTGGTATGCCATAAGTACTTAACGACCTCAAAGTTGTGGTAATTAATTGGTTTATCATATGATTAAAATTGTGCCCTCTAATTCCCCGATGAAAGCGGATAAAAAAATAAGGTGTGGGAACTATATTTGCTTTATCCTAAAGTCAGGTCTTCGCATTACCTTTGGAATGGATAAAGCAATAGCCCACACCAAAGGTTATGTAGAGAGCCACTACGGGCTGTACAAACCAACGATGTGGTGCTACCGCTACTATCTTCATTCCAATATCAAAGTTGCGAAGTTTGACTTTAGAAGATAATTTCAATAACACCTTTTTACTAAAAAATAACTCTTTTGCTACCGCTGTAACTTGGAGTTA
>JAZQRP010000160.1:0-2777 GCA_045629685.1 Candidatus Aphodosoma sp.
GAAACTCTTCTCGCAAACGACTATACACAAGAACAAATCGCTGACCTTGTAGTGATTCCTTTCTCAAACGGAACTAAATTCCAATTCGATACTATCACTTACATCAGTGCAGCTTCAGGTCTTCCAACTCCACTTTTCGAAGTATCTGCTCACTACGACACTTATCTCTCTGACCTCAACCGTCAACAACTTATCAACCTTAAAGACAAACAAACAAAAATGAATCGTTTCAATGGTCTTAAAGTTGGTTCAGTTGTAGAACCTAACAACAACTCTGGTAACTGGGAGTAATTCAATGCATAATGCATAATGCACAATGCACAATTAAATCAAATTTAATGAGTAACTCTATAGATTTTATAGCAACAAATTTCGCTGCTAATCTATCTGATACATATAGTATATCCATCAGGCAGCTTCCTGATGGATATCGTTTTTATATAACTGATAATAACGATATTACCGTAGCTATCAAACATATAGCAACAGAACATATCACTATACAATTTCTAAAAGACGAACCTCTACTACAACTCAATTACCGCTCTGCTACGTATATCGGTTACGGACCTTTTGCTCTAATACCAAAGTCATTGGTAATCGATGAAAATTATACCGCTTTCCTACCTATAGAAAATAATTTGCGCCATCGTGCTAAAACTATAGTAAATCCTCTCAACGACGACATTCTTGTAGCCTCATACTCCAACCAATGGACAATGCCCAACATCAGATGTCGTAAACATCACGAAATAGAACTACTCGCCTCCATGGCACTAAATTCACCCACACAAAATGCTATGTGGGCAGAAATAACATCACAACACATAAATATCGTTGTCATCTGCAATCATAAACTACACCTCGCAAACAGATACCCTATTACATGCGACAACGATGCAGCCTACTACATCCTCGCTTGCTATCAACAACTAAACCTCTCCCAAGAAGAAGTGGAACTCAACATAATGGGCGATATACTCTCTATTAATCCTACCCCGTTCCTAACCGACTACATCCGCCACATTAACTCACCAAAACCTCAAAACTGGAACGCCGAACTACCCAACCAATACGCCCCACTCTTCACACTGCAAACTAAGTTATAAATATATTTAACATAAGTACAGATTCTGTGTTTGATAGGTGACAATATTTCAAACATGCTATTAGAATATATCGGGCTATTATATTTTTGCAAGTACATAATTTTTGTACTTAAAAAATAGATTATCCAACTGAAAATAAAAAATATAACTGCATTATCTAAGCCTGAAAAATAAAATATGTACTTCTGTTAAAAAACAAAACCGAATATCATGCGTATAATCAGCGGACGTTTTAAAGGTCGCCGTTTCGACCCACCAAGCAATATCACAGCCCGACCAACTACCGACTTTGCCAAAGAGTCGCTATTCAACCTCATCAACAATGAAATGGATATCGAAGGTATCACTGCCCTCGACCTATTCTCTGGCACTGGCTCTATTAGCTATGAGTTGGCTTCGCGCGACGCACTACATATTACAGCTATCGAAATGAGCGAAAAACATATTAGTTATATACGAAAGATGTGCTCCGATCTTAAAATAGACAACATTCGCGTGATGAGACAAGATGTTTTTCGCTATCTCACATCAACTCAAACATCTTTTGACTTTATCTTTGCCGATCCACCTTATCAACTTGAGAACATTGCCGATATACCTGATTTAGTATTCAAACACAATCACCTCAATCCCGACGGACTTCTCATAGTAGAACACGGATCAAAAACCTCATTCGCCGACCACCCAAACTTCGTAGATCATCGCAACTACGGCAACGTACACTTCTCATTCTTCCGCACACTTGAATACAAAGAAAATGAAAACGAAGAATAATAAAAGACAGGAAGACAAGATTATCTATCAACATTCATCTATAATCTGTAATCTGTAATCTAAATTATGAAACATCAAGTACCTGTACAATTAAGATTCAACGACACTGACGCTTTAGGGCATGTCAATAACTCAACATATTTCAGTTTCTACGACCTCGGCAAAAGCGAATACTTCGCTGCCGTACGTGGCAACGACAATTTCTTCTCTCAAAAAGTTGATATAGTTGTTGCTCATGTCGAAGTAGATTTTATCGAACCGATATTCCTCACCGACCGTATCGCTGTCGAAACAGGCGTATCACATATAGGCACTAAAAGCCTAATTCTCGAACAACAAATAGTTGACCTTCGCACAGGTCGCATCAAATGCAAAGGCTCTACCACAATGGTAGGCTACGACTTTGACCACAATATCACCATTCCAATCTCACAAGAATGGCGTGATGCAATAGAAAAATACGAAGAAAGAAAATTCTAATAATAACGAGGCGAAAGCCGAGTACCAATCATCTTGTTACTCGCTACTCGCTACTAATAATCTAATATTATGATTTCAGAAAAACTCTTAAATCCGCAAAGCATCGTTGTAGTTGGTGCTTCAAACGATGTTCAAAAACCTGGTGGTAAACTTCTCAAAAACCTCCTCGACAGCCAATTCAAAGGCCAAATCTATGTAGTTAACCCTAAAGAGGCAGAAATCCAAGGCATTAAATGCCATGCTAAAGTGGAAGACCTTCCTCAAGTAGATTGTGCTCTCATGGGTATCGCTTCTAAATATTGCTTGCATACAGTTGACGTACTCGCTAACGAAAAAGGTTGCCGTGGTTTCGTTATCATCTCAGCTGGTTTCTCTGAAGAAAACCACGAAGGTGCCGAAATCGAACACAAAATC
>JAZQRP010000161.1:0-1811 GCA_045629685.1 Candidatus Aphodosoma sp.
GATGCTGATGCTCATATCGACTTCATCTATACAATTCCTAACGACGATTTCATGACTTCAATGGAGATTAAAGCTCACAATATGGCTAAATATCTTTCGCCTAATACATCGTCGCTCGATATGCAATGGCAATCGCTCATTCGTCAAAACGAGAAAGGTCGTAAATTTGAGTCTCGTTATGCAACACTTAATTATAAGTTTGTTTCTGATGACATGGAACGTCTTTCTGAACTTCGCAATGATTCAGAAAAACTTGCAGGTAAAGTGCGTTGGGTGGCATTCAAGGACCACTTCTTCAGCACTATTATGATTGCCGATGATGCTTTCACTGCTACAGCTGTTGAAACTGAAATCATGCCTGATCGTTCTGAGTTTATTAAAAAACACTCAATGGAAGCAAGTGTTGCATTCGATCCTAATGGTATTCGTTCAACTAAATTCCATACATATTATGGTCCTAACCAATATCGTGTGTTGAAATCTTACGATCGCGACCTCGATGGCGAAGACAAACTCCGTCTCCAACACATCATCCCTATGGGTTGGTCGCTTTTCCGTTGGATTACAACATGTGTTATCATTCCTGTGTTCAACTTCCTCGGTAAATATATCAGTAGCTATGGTCTTATCATCTTCTTGTTGACTATCATTATCAAATTGGTGATACTTCCATTCACATTCAAATCATATATGTCGTCGGCAAAAATGCGCGTACTTCGTCCACAAATCGACGAAATCAACGCTCGCATCCCAGCCGAAAAAGCAATGGAACGCCAACAAGCTACTATGGCTCTTTATCAAAAAGCAGGTGTAAGTCCTATGAGTGGCTGTCTTCCGATGTTGTTCCAAATGCCTATCTTGTTCGCTATGTTCAGCTTCTTCCCAACAGCATTCGAACTTCGTGGACAATCATTCCTTTGGGCTGACGACCTCTCATCTTATGATGCTATCTTCTCTTGGGATGTGTATATTCCAATTATCACACCATATTTTGGTAATCACATCTCGTTGTTCTGCCTTTTGATGACAGTTACAAACATCATCTATACAAAAATCAATATGGCAACAACAGGTGCAGGCGACCAACCAGGCGCAGGTATGATGAAAACAATGATGTATATGATGCCAGTGATGTTTATGTTTATCTTCAACAACTACGCTTCTGGTCTCTCTTACTACTATTTCGTATCACTTTTGATTACAATACTTCAAACATATTTGTTCCGTCTTTTTGTTGACGACAAAAAAGTGCTTGCACAACTTGAGAAAAATAAAGCAAAACCACAAAAGAAATCAAGCTTTATGCAACGTCTCGAAGAAGCTCAAAAAGCGCAACAACAAGCCCTTCGTGAGCAACAAGCTCGCCAAATGAAGTCAAACTCAAAAGGCAGACACTAAAATAATTCACAATGCATAATTCACAATTCACAATTAATTATTTGATGCCGAATGGCTAATTGAGCATTTTGCATTGTGAATTGTGCATTGAAAAAGCCCTTGTAGTTCAACGGATAGAATAGCGGTTTCCTAAACCGTAGATTCGAGTTCGATTCTCGACGGGGGTACAAAAAATCCGAATAACTATTTGCTTATTCGGATTTTTTGTTTTAACTTTGTGACATCTTTAAAAGATAATTCACACTGAGTAGTATTCTCAGGTGGTTTTGTTGAAGCATTTTTGCTTTGTTCTTTCTTGTATCGAAAATTTGGCGATTTAAGGTTATGAAAGAATAAGTTAAAAAATGCCCATTGCGTATATATAGCGTGGGCTTAACTTATTCGTATAACCGAGGTCACGCCAAATACCTGAT
>JAZQRP010000162.1:0-5246 GCA_045629685.1 Candidatus Aphodosoma sp.
AGATTACTATTTGCTCTAAATAGTGGTATGTGATACGCGATTTGTATCTTTTGTGTGTGAACGAAATTTATCGTTTTTTGTTGTAAACGTAAACTATCGTAAAAAATTAAACGTAAATTATCTATGAATGGATAATTTACGTTAAATATACTCCAAACTTCCAGCGTCAGCATTATCTGTACTGGTGCAATGTGTATAATCTCAGCCACGGTAGCCTAATGAGGCGTTACCGGACACCACCATTCGAGTCGGGTGCAAAGGTAGTATATTTTTTTGATATGGGCAAGAGGTGGTGAGGATTTTTTTTTGAGTTAGGGTGAAGATAAGGTTATAGTATGTTTATCATATATTTATAGTATATTTATCCTATATTTATAGTATGTTGTAAGTAGGAGAAGGTAATAAAAAAATCCGTTTCTTGTTGGTTTGAGAAACGGATTTTTTTGTGGTTAGTCGTATTATTTATTTTTGTTTTTATTTCACAGCTTTGAAGCTCATGTCGAGGCTCTTCACTGAGTGAGTTAATGCACCAACAGAGATGACATCTACACCACATTCGGCATATTCACGGAGTGTGTCGTATGTAATACCACCTGATGATTCTACCTCTACGCGACCACCGATGATTTCAACTGCACGGCGAGTATCGGCAGGTGAGAAGTTGTCGAGCATGATGCGGTCGATACCTCCAGTAGCAAGGGCTTCGTTCAACTCGTCGAATGAGCGAACTTCTATCTCTATTTTAAGGTTTTTGCCTTTCTCTTTTAGATATTCTTGTGCGCGGCGGATAGCGTTAGAGATACCACCAGCAAAGTCAACGTGGTTGTCTTTGAGAAGAATCATGTCGAAAAGACCGATACGATGGTTGCAACCTCCACCAATGCGTACAGCCTCTTTCTCTAACATGCGCAAGCCTGGTGTAGTTTTGCGAGTGTCGAGTACGCGACATTTAGTGCCTTCTACCAATTTCACATATTCTGCAGTGCGAGTAGCCACGCCACTCATGCGTTGCATGATGTTGAGCATTAGACGCTCGGTTTGTAACAAAGATTGTGTGCGACCCTCTACTACGAATGCTATATCGCCTGGTTTTACACGGTCGCCATCGTGAAGGTATTGAGTCATTTTGAGTTCAGGGTCGAACGCTGCAAATACACGTTTTGCAACCTCGATACCTGCTACGATACCTTCTTCTTTGATAATCAATTGTTGTTTGCCCATTGCATCAGCTGGAATTGATGAAAGGGTAGTGTGGTCGCCATCTCCGATATCTTCGGCAAACCAAAGTTTGATGAGTTCGTCTAAATTGTCAAGCATACTATCTTTAGTTATTAGTTACTAGTTACTAGTTATTAGTTATTAGTTATTAACGCAGTTAGGATTTAGTCTATTGGCTATGGACTCTCAACCTGTGACTGCAAAATCTTTGCAAAGTTACAAAAAAAAGTGATATAATGATTGTTTTTGATGAAAAATGTTTAACTTTGCAGTATAATAAGATTAGAGTTTAGAGATAATAGTATCATTCCTCATTAATATTATGAAATTAGCAATTATTTGGGTGGGTAAGACTTCCACCGACTATGTAAATAAGGCAATTGATACCTATGTTCAGCGTATTGGTCACTATATGCCTATTGAAATCATTGAAGTGCCCGATGTGAAAAACGCAAAAAATATGGATACAGTGCAATTGCGTCAGAAAGAGGGAGAGTTGATAATTAAGCAGTTGCGTGCAGATGACTATGTTGTTTTCTTAGATGATAAAGGGAAACAGATGTCTAGCACGGAATTTGCAGACTGGATAGATAGGACTAATATGAATTCATCGGTGAAGCGTATGGTGTTTGTCATTGGTGGAGCGTATGGTTTTTCGGTAGAGGCATACAAACAGGCAAAATCGTTTCTCTCTATCTCGAAAATGACATTTTCGCACCAAATAATTCGTCCTATTTTGGTCGAACAGCTCTATCGAGCTATGACTATCCTCCGAGGCGAACCATATCATCACGAAGAAACACTATTTTATAGCAAATGAAAAACTTCTTTAAGGTAGCAATTATTCAGCGAAAGAAACCTACGCTTTTTTCGCGAATACAAACAACTCTATTGCTGTTTATGGCAGGCACAATGTTTATTGTGTTTCTCATATTCTCGATTTTTATTACTACCAACTATGATTCCAATCTTTTTGTTGCTAAGCAAGGAGAGTGGATAAGTTGCAATTTAGTGTTGTTTATCATCATTTTATCGGTGATTTTCTTTGTTGTGATGTTTTTTGGTTCGTTGTTGAGTTATATTATATCGAAGCGCTTGTCTGCTCCTTTGTCGATTATTGAAGAACACATGAGTAAGATTGAAGTGGGAGGAGAGAATGAGAAGATTAATTATCCTAATATCGAGGGAGATGCGTTGTCGCAATTGGTGCGTCAATATAATGCAATGATAGATAAATTGGCAGTGTCGGTAGAAGAATTGGCACAAGCCGAACGTGAAGCGTCATGGCGACAAATGGCTCGTCAGATGGCACATGAGATAAAAAATCCATTGACACCGATGCAATTGCTTACTCAGCGATTATTGATGCAAAGTAGTAGTGATTTTGAGGAATATAAAAAATCGGTTCATTCGCTTGCGAAGGCATTATTGCAAGGAATAGAAAGTATAACAACAACCACAGATGAATTATCTAATTTTGCAAAAAAGCCAATTTCTCCGTTAGAGCCAATAGATATTGTTGAATGTGTGAGATATACAGTAGATTTGTTTCGTAATAATGAAGAACAAACAAATATTGAATTTTCATCTTCACTTGAACATGCTATGGTTTTGGTTGATAAAGAAATGATAGGGCATGTATTTAATAATTTATTAAAGAATGCAATACAATCAATACCAGATGATAGAGTAGGTAATATATCGGTTAAGATATACCATAATATCTCTGATGTTATTTTAAGTGTAAAAGATAATGGGGTTGGTATTTCAGAAGAAAATAAGGAGAAGTTATTCACAGTTAATTTTACTACAAAAACTAAAGGAATGGGGCTTGGTTTGCTTATAGTGAAAAATGTAGTAGAGCAAGCAAAAGGTAGTATTAGTTTTAATTCGGTGGAAAATGAAGGTACAACTTTTATAGTATCATTTCCACTGACAAATATTCGCTTGCAAGATCAGGCTATGGTTAAATGAAGAGAATAAATTTTAGGTATTAACTTTGTTTTAACTCGTTGAATATGTTATATGCATCATCTACAGAGTTTATATTGCTGACTTGAACGATGCGTTTGTTGTCTTTTTCGGATAGGGCACAGCGTTTGTAGTTAGTCATGCAATATTGTATAAGTTCTTCAAACTCTTTAGATTCGTAGAATGCAGATTTTTGATTAGATACGAGATAGGCGTGCATTTTGCCTCGTTTGAGTATTAGGCGTTCTACGCCATAGCGTTGAGCTAACCAGCGTAGGCGTACCATAGTCATGAGGTCGCCAGCTTCGTCAGGGATGCGACCAAAGCGGTCGGTGAGACGTTTTTTGTATTCTTCTAATGCTCGTTCGTTTTGTATGTTGTCAAGTTCGCGATAGAGAGCCATACGCTCGGTTTGTGATTCTACATACCAATTAGGTAGCATAAGTTCCATATCAGATTCGATAAAGCAGTCGCTGACATAGTTGTCTTTAGCATCTTTGCGGTCGGCAAATAGTCTGCTAAACTCTTGGTCGCGGAGTTCTGCGAGGGCTTCGTTTAGGATTTTTTGATAAGTTTCGTAACCGAGGTCAGTGATAAATCCGCTCTGTTCGGCACCAAGAATATTACCTGCCCCACGGATATCGAGGTCTTGCATAGCAATATTGAAACCAGAGCCTAATTCGGCAAAAGTTTCGATAGCTTGTAAGCGACGGCGAGCGTCGGAAGTGAGCATATTGAATGGGGGAGCTATGAGGTAGCAGTATGCCTTACGGTTGCTACGACCGACACGTCCACGCAATTGGTGCAAATCGCTGAGACCGAACATGTGGGCATTGTGTACGATGATAGTATTAACGTTAGGAATATCCACGCCCGATTCGATTACCGAAGTAGCTATGAGTACATCATATTCATAGTCGATAAAGTCGATGATAGTCTCTTCGAGTTGTTCGGTAGGCATTTGACCATGAGCTACAGCTACACGGGCATCAGGCACGAGAGCGCGCACTTTTTGTTCGATGAGGTAGATATTTTGTACGCGATTATTGATAAGGAATACCTGTCCGTTGCGATTCATTTCAGTGACGATAGCATCGCGAATAATCTCGTCATCATAAGAACATACCTCAGTCGTAACAGGGTAGCGGTTAGGCGGAGGAGTTGTGAGAATACTCAAATCGCGAGCACCCATAAGTGAGAATTGCAATGTGCGAGGTATAGGAGTAGCCGTGAGAGTGAGGGTATCGACATTCACCTTCATGGCTTTCAATTTCTCTTTTACCGATACGCCAAACTTCTGCTCTTCGTCAATAATAAGTAGTCCTAAATCTTTGAATTTAATCTCCTTGCCAACAATTTTATGAGTGCCTATGAGAATGTCGATCTTGCCATCAGCGAGGTCTTGTTTTATAACTTTCACCTCTGAAGGTTTCTTGGCACGACTGAGATATTCAACACGACACGGGAACTCTTTGAGGCGTTCGCTGAAAGTTTTGTAGTGTTGTAGAGCCAATACCGTAGTAGGTACGAGTACGGCGACTTGTTTGCCATCGGTAGCGGCTTTGAAAGCAGCGCGTATAGCCAATTCAGTTTTACCAAATCCCACGTCGCCACACACGAGGCGGTCCATTGGTAAGGCCGATTCCATGTCGTGTTTGATGTCGGCAGTAGAGGTAGCTTGGTCGGGAGTATCCTCGTATATGAAAGAAGCCTCAAGTTCGTGTTGAAGGTAACTATCAGGAGTGAATTGGAAACCCTTTTCAGCCTTTCGAGCAGCATATAGTTGTATGAGGTCGCGAGCAATGTCTTTGACCTTAGCCTTAGTTCGCTCTTTGAGGCGTTCCCATGCGCCAGTGCCAAGTTTGTTGATACGAGGCGGTTCGCCGTCTTTACCTTTATATTTTGATATACGATGTAATCCGTGGATAGAGACAAATATTACATCGTCGTTTTGATAGAGTAGTTTGATGACTTCTTGACGCTTACCATTGTTTTCTGCCACCATAAGACCAGCAAATTTGCCAATACCATGGTCGATATGTACCACATAGTCGCCT
>JAZQRP010000163.1:0-2084 GCA_045629685.1 Candidatus Aphodosoma sp.
ATACCTCCTCTATCACGAAGAGTTGGAGTCGCTTGTTAAAAACTTCCCAACTATCAAACGTGCTCGTTTCTGGATGACATTCGGACAAGAATACCTCACTCACCTCCGCGTAATCCAAAACATCGGTATGGCTCGTATCGATGAAATCGACTACAACGGTCAAAAAATCGTACCTCTCCAATTCCTCAAAGCTGTGCTTCCTGCACCTGAAGAACTTGGCGAAAACTACACTGGCTACACTTCTATCGGTTGCCGTATCCGTGGTATCAAAGATGGCAAACCTCGCACATATTATATCTACAACAACTGCTCACACCAAGAAGCTTATCGCGAAACTGGTACTCAAGGCGTTAGCTACACAACAGGTGTACCAGCTATGACTGGTGCCTATATGTTCCTCACTGGCGAATGGACAGGCGCAGGTGTATTCAACGTAGAAGAATTCAACCCAGACCCATTCCTCAAAAAAGTAGCCGAAAGCGGTCTTCCTTGGCACGAAGTCATCGATGGCGACCTCGAACTCTAATATAATTCACAAATAACTAATAACTATAAAAAATCCGTTTCTCTCTTGAGAAACGGATTTTTTATAAATACCATTAATATACAAGTTCTTACAATATATCCATCAAAATCATATATCAATATATTTTTCACATCATTAAGATAATCTATTCTCTATCATCTTTATTATACACACTGCAAATAATCGAATAATTCACCCATTTTGCTTCTCCTGAATGCATAAAACTAAGTCATTCACAATCTTATAGCCAAGAGATCACGCTTTGTATTTTTCTACCTCTTCTGGTTTGAAGTTGTTGATAAATGCATAGTGTTTTTCCACTTCAGCTTCAGCGTAGTTGATATAAACCTCTGCCGATGTAGCGAATTGTTCGTCGCGAGTTGCATCAATGATGAGAAGGTAAGTCATGATGATATGACCAGCCATTTCTACCATACGACGTGCTACAAAGTCGATATACTCTTGGTTTTTAGTTTCAACTACAGCATTTACTACAGCTTCATATTTAGCAGTCATAGCCACCAAACGTTCGCGAATAGCAGCAAAACGAGGATTGATTTCCATATTCTCGTATGCGCGAATTTGTTTGAGATAACCACCAGTTGTGACGTAGCGAATAGCCGCTACAGTTTGCAATTGCGATGTACCTTCATAGATAGTGAGGATACGAGCATCACGATAGAGGCGTTCGCAAGCATAGTCTTTCATGAAGCCCGAACCACCATGCACTTGGATACAGTCGTAAGCATTTTGGTTAGCATATTCCGATGCAAACATTTTGAGCATAGGAGTGAAAGCATCAGCCAAACGTTGATACTCTTTGTAGTCAGCCTTCTCTTCAGGAGTAAGTTTGCGAGTAGCCTCAATAGCTTCATATGCTTTATATACATCTACAAAACGAGTACATTCGTAGAGAATAGCGCGAGAAGCATCGAGTTTCGCTTTAATCATAGCCACCATTTCGAACACAGCAGGGAATTCGATGATAGCTTTGCCAAACTGACGACGGTCTTTAGCATAAGCCAAAGCCTCTTCATAGGCAGCAGCCGAAAGACCCACCGATTGAGCACCCACACCAAGACGTGCGCCGTTCATCAACGACATCACATATTTGATAAGACCCATACGGCGAGTACCCACCAATTTAGCAGGCACGTTAGTGAATACCAATTCGCAAGTAGGCGAACCTTTGATACCCAATTTATTTTCGATACGACGCACTTTGATGCGGTCGTCATGTTTGTTGTCGCAAACGAAGTAAGAAAGACCACGACCATCGTTAGTACCCTCTTCCGAACGAGCAAGCACAAGTTTGATTTGTGCATCACCGTTAGTGATAAAACGTTTCACACCGTTGAGATACCAAGTTTGGTCCTCTTCGTTGAACGTAGCCTTGAGTTGCACAGCTTGAAGGTCCGAACCAGCATCAGGCTCAGTGAGGTCCATTGAGCAAGTTTCGCCAGCGCAAACGCGTGGAAGGAACTCAGCTTTGATATCTTCAGAAGCAAATTCTGCAATAGTTTCGGCACACTCTTGCAAACCCCAGATATTAGCGAAA
>JAZQRP010000164.1:0-8532 GCA_045629685.1 Candidatus Aphodosoma sp.
ATTATGAAGAAAATTTACTTTTTATTAATTGCATTACTGTATAGTGCAATGATGGCGTTTGCGTATGATGCGCAGATTGATGGTATTTATTATAATTTTGATTATGAGAATAACACTGCTATAGTTACTTCGGGAGATAATATGTATTTTGGTGATGTTATTATCCCTAAAAAAGTAAGTTATAATCATGCGGAGTATAATGTGACTTCGATTGGAGATTTTGCATTTAGTCAATGTAAATCTCTTACATCTGTTACACTTCCTAGCACATTAAATACAATTGGATATTATGCATTTCGCAGTTCATCTCTTATAACCATAACTATACCAGAAGGAGTAACTATTATTAAAGAATATGCCTTTGGGGAATGTTCTTCCCTTAAACAAGTAATACTTCCTAACACATTAAACACAATTGAAAATGAAGCATTTCGTTATTGTACAGCTCTTACATCTATAACAATTCCTGGTAGCGTTACTTCGATTGGAGATAATGCATTTGAATATTGCTCATCTATAAATGCAGTATATATATCAGACATAGTTGCATGGTGTAATATTGATCTTGGATGGGCTTCTAATCCCCTTTCTGGTAATCCTGATGAAAAGACAACAGATTTATATCTAAATAATCAAAAAGTTACAGATTTAGTAATCCCAGAAAGTGTAACAGAAATAAAAAACTTTACATTTTTTAATTGCAATTTAAATTCGATTGTAATACCAAATAGCGTTACCTCAATAGGATCTAATGCATTTAAGCATTGCTCTCTTCGCACTATTACGATTCCAAGCAGTGTAAAAACAATCGAACAAGAGGCTTTTCGTCGTATGAACAATCTTTCGAAAGTAATTATGGAATCAACCGTACCTCCACAATTAGGTGGTGCAGCATTTGCAGAAACAGATAAAGTGTTAATATTTATTCCAGAAGGCACAAGGTCAGCATATCAAGAAGCATGGGGAGATGATTTAAGATTTGTAGAAAAAGAAGTTGAAGTATCTCTCAATATAGAGACACCAGGTACCCTGAATAACGAAATTTTAAATGCAGGCTATAACCTTGAAGACATAACTAAACTTACTCTTACAGGTACACTTAATGATGATGATTTTAGGTTAATGAAAGAATCTATGCCAATTTTACTTGATGTTAATCTTTCTGGAATCACTAATACAAATAGCTTTAATTTTGAAAAAAACTGTACTATTCAAAATATTATATTGCCAGATAATCTTGAAACCATTGATAATGGACATTTTAGTAATTGTAAATCTTTATATTCTGTTATAATGTCCAATAGTATTACAAATATTGATATTTGGGCATTCTATGAGTGTAGTTCTCTTACTGAAATTACTTTTTCTGAAAATCTGGGACGTATTGAAGGTCGTGCTTTTTCGGGTTGTTCTGCACTTACGAATATTACGTTGCCTAATAGTGTTACATTTATTGGGGATTGGACTTTTGCGGATTGTACGTCATTAAAATCAATAAAACTTTCTGACAATCTTACAACTATTGATCATGATGCATTTAATGGATGTTCTGTTTTAACGAAGATAGAAATACCTCATAAAGTAGAATTGATTAAAGAAAATGCTTTTGAGAATTGTCCTAAACTTAATACTATTATTTGTTATGGAGAAACACCACAAGTGGAGACTGATTTGGGTTTAGATGTTTCGACTTGTTTATTAAAAGTGCCATCAATATTTTATGATGATTATAAAAATCACGAGTATTGGGGGGATTTTGTGAATATAGAGGCTATAGATGTCACTTATTATAAAATTGAAGCTTTAGCAAATGATAGTGAGATGGGCGAAGTGATAGGTGGAAAATATTATTGGCCAGGAGATACTGTTAGACTTGAGGCTATGGCATATAATGGTTATGAATTTAAGCAATGGAGTGATGGTTCGACTGAAAATCCACGTGTGTTTGTAGCAGAAAAAGATGTTGTTCTTACAGTTGAATTTGTTGAAGAGTTATATAATGTATCTATTTCATACGATGAAATTAGTGGAAATGTAATTGGAGGTGGCAAATATAAAGCAGGAACAAAGGTGAAAATTACGGCAGCAGCTAATGAAGGATATAGATTTGTATATTGGAAATTCAATGGTGAATATTATTGGGATTATGAAACAGTATATAAAAATCCATATACATTTGAGGTGAATTCGAAAGATTACCACATTGAAGCAGTATTTGAACATATACCTTTGTATAAAGTTGACCTTTTGTCGAATTTTGCATCAGGAGGTACTCTTAGTGGCGGTGGTGAATATGCACCTGGAACAGAGGTGACAATTACAGCAACAGCTAATGAAGGTTATCATTTCTTATATTGGTTGTTTGATGATAATTATAAAGAGGAATTAGGTGGGGGATATGGAGGAACTATGGATACGGTATATACCTTTGTGATGGGAGAAAATAATTATGAATTTACAGCTATTTTTGAACCTGATAAAGTTTTAATAGATAGTTTATATTATTATCTATTTAAAGATGAAAATTGTATAAAAGTAAGTTTTTATTGCCCTGAAGATTGGGAAAGAGTAAATCTTTGGGCTTGGTTGGATGATGGTACTAATGTACTTGGAGTAGAATGGCCTGGTTACACAATTAATAACGAAGGAAATGGTTGGTGGAGTTATACATTTGATGCAAGTATTAAAGATGTTAATATTTTATTTACCGATGGCTATGGAAGACAAACTAGGGATATTCTTGATGTGAGAGAAAGTACTTGTTATATGCTAGATGAATTTGGCGAAATTATAATTTCAAATGATTGTAACAAAATTTCTTATTATGCAATTCTCACAACTCCTGCAGATTGGAATGGATGGAGAAGTAGCTATGTAGGGGATATTGTTATACCAGAAAAGGTTACACATAATGGTATTGAATACCCTGTAACATCTATAGATTATTATAGTTTTGCTAATTCAGAAATAACATCTCTCACTATTCCAAATTCTATTCCTTCTAATAATGCTATTGATATATCTTGGTGTTATCAATTAAATAAAGTTAAGGCACATAAAAATTGGATTTATGCTCTTGAATCACAATTAGCTAACCTTAATGTAAAAGAAATACATATTACAGGAGGATATGTAGATTATATTCCAAGAATTCCATCTATAGAGATTTTAAATTTACAAAAAGTAACAAATGGAGATTTGGAGCAAACTGCATTTGCTGAATTTCTTGGAAACGATGGTTATATAGGTTTTAGAAATCTTCGTCAACTTATATTACCTGAAGAGTTATGGATAATTAAAGAACGCCAATTTGAAGGTTTGTGGTCGTTAGAAGAAATTGTAATTCCTAATGGAGTAACAGAAATACCTGATGGGGCATTCTATGGTTGTCATGCTTTAGCAAAAGTTGAATTTAGCGAAAATCTTACAACTATTGGAAAATATGCATTCTACAATTGTCATGCTCTTGAAAACATCGTAATTCCTGAAGGGGTAACCGAAATTGGTAATGCGGCATTCTATGGATGTACTTACCTTGAAAATATTGAATTGCCTTCTACACTTGAAGAGGTGGGCAACAATGCATTTGCTCTTTGTTCAAAAGTCAAAGCTATTAAAGCTAAAGCTCATACTCCTCCTGCATTGTGGGCTAAAACTTTCTATGAAGTTGACCGCAATATCCCTGTTTATGTGGCAGAAGTAGCATATGACAATTATGTTAATGACCAATATTGGGGCGAGTTCTTTAATATAATCCCTGCTCCTGAATACAACGATGAGCCTACAAATATAGAAAATACAAACTTAAATTCAGTTATGATTTATACTCAAGGCGGCATGCTTTATGTTGAGGGTATAGAAACTGATTATAATGTATTTGATGCTTCAGGTCGATTGATTTACACAGGTCAAGAATCGACATTGGCGTTGCCTCGAGGCGTATATATGATTGTTGTTGGCAATGAAGTAGAAAAAATAGTGCTTTAATAGATTACAAGTAACAGATTACAGATTACAAGTAACTAATAATTAACATACCCCTCCGTCCTACGGACACCTCCCCTAACTTAGGGGAGGATTTTTTTTATTACTATCCGCTAAAAAATAAAAAAACAGAAGCCTTGCTCACGCAAAACTTCTGCCACATTATTTATAATCTATAATCTATGAAAAAACCTTAAAAACCAAGTTAATTCGTTTTGACGATGCAAAGATACAACATTTTAACAAAACAACAAACAAAAACCATATATATTTATATTAAATTAACATTATATATTGCAAAATCAACAAATATTACATATAAATTAACAACTAAAATCAATTTCATTAACAAATTTAACAAAACCAAACCATATCAACGCCACAAAACCCAACTCCTCTCTATTGCCCAATTGAAAAAAAATAACTAACTTTGCAGAAATGAAATATATCGAAGATTTAATACCCACTTTTCCTTTGACTGACCCGATAGCCATATTCCTATTGGTTATCGTGATAATTCTGTGTGCTCCTATCCTCAATCGATTCAAAATTCCACATATCATCGGTTTGATTTTAGCAGGCACATTATTTGGTCCTCACGGATTAAACATCCTATCGAATGACGCAAGCTTTGAACTATTTGGCAAAGTGGGCATCCTCTATATCATGTTCCAAGCGGGACTCGAAATCGACCTCAATACTTTCAAACAAAACAGCACAAAAAGTATTCTGTTCGGTATATATACTTTCATATTACCAATGGCATTTGGTATCATAACTGGCATGTGGTTACTTGATATGGATTTCACACGTGCCACCCTACTTGCCAGTATGTATGCCTCACACACACTGATAGCCTACCCTATCGTAAGCAAAATGGGTATAGCCAAGAATCGTGCCGTAAGCATTACCATTGCAGGAACAATCATCACAGTTACAGCATCTTTGCTTATATTGGCAGTAATTGTTGCCGCCACCCAAGGTGAAATGAATGCTGGATATTGGACTAAGTTCGGTATTTCCACTCTCGTTTTCTGCGCAATAGTTTTTGGATTGTTACCTCGACTATCTAAATATTTTCTCCGTCGCTTTAACGATAGCGTTGCACAATACATCTTCGTAATGGTGATAATTTTCTTTGCTTCGTTATTAGCTCAGGCTTCAGGATTGGAAGGTATTCTTGGTGCATTCTTTGCAGGATTAATACTTAATAGACTAATTCCAAGCGTATCACCACTGATGAATCGTATCGAATTTGTAGGTAATGCCATATTCATTCCATTCTTCTTGCTTAGCATCGGTATGCAAATTGACTTACGCGCTTTTATTACAAGCATCGAATCAGTGAAAGTAGCAATAGTAATGACAGTAGTTGCAACCGCAACAAAATGGATGGCAGCAAAATTATCTCAAATAACTTCAAAATTAAGTTCGATTGAAGGCGATTTAATCTTCGGACTTAGCAACGGACAAGCAGCTGCAACTTTGGCTGCAGTTATGATTGGCTACAACATCGGTTTGCTCGATGAAAATATATTGAATGGCACTATCGTGATGATTCTAGTAACTTGCACTATTTCATCAATTGTCACAGAACGTGCAGCCCGCAAAATTGCCATCGAAGAAACCCAACAAGACGAACAACGTCAACGCCTTGGCACCGAGCGCATACTTATTCCTATTTCAAATCCACAAACAATGCCTCAATTGCTTGATATCAGCAACTTAGTAAAACAACGCAATAACAAAACACTTTATGCGCTAAAAATAAATAGCGACCCCGATGATACAGCCGGTGCAAAATTGATGGAAAGTGCAGCTAAATTGGCTTCTGCGACCGATAATAAATTAGTACAAATCATGAAATGCGATTTGAATATCTCAAATTGCATCATTGACACCGTACAAGCAAATAAAATAACCGACCTCATCGTTGGTATTCACCATAAAGCCAACATAGTAGATACATTCCTCGGTGGCACAATCACCTCACTAATCAATGGTACATCTAACCAAAACCTCATCATATACGGACCTAAAAAACCAATAAATGCCGTAAAACGACTAATTGTCGCAGTACCTCAAATGGCAGAATTAGAGGTAGGATTCGACATCTGGTTCGACCGTACCAAGAATATAGCATCTCAACTCAGCATACCTATCGTATTCTACGCCAACAAAGTAACTACAGAAGCTTTGAAAAAACAATGCGAAATACATAGCTCTCTCAATGTTTCATTCCGCGAATTAGCCGCTTGGGAAGATTTCCTCATCATCTCAAAAGACATGAAACATAGCGACACTCTAATTGTTATCACTGCTCGCAAAGCCACTGTATCCTACAACAACCTATTCGAAAAAATACCATACTACCTCAACAAATATTTTACCGACAACAACTTCTTGTTAATATACCCTCAACAAACAGCCACTGACGGCACCGACAACGACCGATACAACCCACTAAAAATTTCTTAACAAACAGCAACCTTCTCCTTAGGCTCTTCATAGGATAACCATACCCTCAAGCAAAGTGTAAGCAACCTATGCCGAAGAAAACTGACACAAACAAAATATGATCACACGCAGACAAACAAAAGAAATCCAAGTTGGCGACCTCCGAATAGGTGGCAACAACCCTATTCGAATACAAACAATGGCCAATACAGACACTAACGATATAGAAGCATCTGTAGCACAAGCAAAACGTTGCCTCGAAGCAGGTACAGAACTATTGCGATACACCACTCAAGGCACTAAAGAGGCTGAAAATCTTGGCAAAATCAGAAAGGCATTACGAGCAGAAGGCATTGAATTGCCATTAGTTGCCGATATACATTTCAATGCCAATGTTGCTGAAGTGGCTGCCAATTTAGCAGAAAAAGTACGCATCAACCCAGGTAATTTTATTACAGGCAAACATGGCGATTACACCGATGAAGAGTGGAACGACGAACTCCGTCGTATCCGCGAAAAACTCCATACGCTACTCTCTATCTGCAAAGACAAAGGCACAGCTATCCGAATAGGAGTCAACCACGGTTCGCTCTCGCCTCGCATTATGAGTCGATATGGCAATACCCCACTCGGACTTGCCACCTCATGTATGGAGTTCATCGAACTTTGCGAGCAAGAAGGCTTCACTAACTTAATTCTTTCAGTAAAAGCATCTAACACTCGTGTAATGATTTACGCTGTGCGTATGTTAGTGCAAATGATGGATGCAAAAGGTAAAAATTACCCTCTGCATCTTGGCGTAACAGAAGCAGGCAGCGATGATGAAGGGCGTATAAAATCAGCAGTAGGTATTGGAACTTTGCTTACTGATGGAATTGGCGACACTATCCGTGTATCTCTATCCGAAGCCCCAGAAGCCGAAATACCTGTGGCACGCAAACTTGTTGATTATATTGAAAACCAACAAAATAATCTCTCAACTCACATTTCTTATTCTTCACTAAAAACAGAATATTCTCGTCGCAAATCCACTCCAATCGACAAAATCGGAGGTGATAATCCTGTAGTTATTGTAGCAAATAAACAACTTGACACACTATTAAAACCAGACTACACCGCCGAAGAAATCTCTGCATTAAAAGAGAATATTGAGATTATTGAAGATCTATCAAAACTCAATACATTGTTATCTACAGATAAACCTATAATAGTAAAAAAACAATTCGAAATTGATGATTTAGAGACACTTCAAATCCACTCAGCAGCATTTTTCGGACCTCTCCTCATCGACGGACTCATCGACGGCATTTGGCTCACTAACCACTCCGACAAAATAACCGCCGAGCAGGTCAACAACATCGCATTCGAAATCCTACAATCATCACGCTGCCGCATCAGCAAAACCGAATATACCTCATGCCCATCGTGTGGACGTACAAAATTCGACCTACCTAAAGTAGTTCGCCAAGTCAAAGAGGCGACACAAGGATTTGTAGGCTTAAAGATTGCCGTCATGGGGTGTATCGTCAACGGTCCAGGTGAGATGGCAGATGCCGATTTTGGCTATATCGGAGCTGGCATGGGTAAAGTATCCCTCTACAAAGGACAAGAATGCGTGATGAAAAATATCCCCGAAGAAGAAGCAATCGACAAACTACTCGAACTCATAAACAATAACAAAACCAACTAATAAAACGTAATTATTATAAACGTAAATTACCACAAATTAATAATAAATTCAAACCTCATATAAGTAAAATTTATGACTAATTAACGGAATTTTATGTCCAAAATAAAAATAATTAGAGGTCAAATATTTTTGTTATTATGTTATTCCGTCTTCAAAAAATAAAAAAACACACATTTTCGAAAAATTCCTCCTCAAAAATTTGCTTATAAGCAATTTAATGCTTACCTTTGTCGTGCAAAACAATAATTTCCTAAAAAGTTAACAACTAACTGTTTTTTAACATATTAAAAAATTAACTATGAAACAAATGCACAATTTCAACGCAGGTCCTTGCGTTCTTCCTCGTGAAGCAGTGGAAGCAGCTATCGCAGCTATCCAAAATTTTGACAACACAGGTATCG
>JAZQRP010000165.1:0-3532 GCA_045629685.1 Candidatus Aphodosoma sp.
TTTAACAGACGCCTACGTCGTCTGCTAATTTTTTTATTTTTAATTTTTGATTTTCTGAGAAAATGGAAGACAAAACGAGACATAAATAACCCCTAATCCTCAGTATTTAAATAAAACAAAAATAATAACCTTCTATATATACCACCACATCGACACACGACCATTCGAATCCCATCTCGCCGCCGCACTCCTTCGACCCACTTGGACCACGGCGCAACCCGATCCTCCTCTTTGCTAGGTTGTTTCTCGTGTTTTTATCGCTATTGACAAATGAAAAGGCAGGTCTCTCAAACCTGCCTTCATTCGTTTACGATCATATACCTTCTTTGATTTGTGAATTGCGTGTTGACGACTTGGCCAACCGTGCTCAGCAATCTCTTCATCGCGGCTCGCCTTCCGGTTTGCTTTGATGTAATCCATTTGTGTAATCTTCATCTTTTTCATCATCACAATGCTCTTAATGTAAAAGCTTCAGTATAATTGATATAACGAGATGTATCCTTAAATTTAATCCATGCATCCTCCTTATGACTTAATTCGGAGAGTTGATTCGCTGTTTTATTACCAAACTTATATATTATCTCATCCAAAATAGTTAATTCTTCTGGTGAGAAAGCCGTTAAATCAGGAGCCATCTTTGATGTTAATTTCTCTCCCGAATCACCAGATGCAAAAGACACTATCTCAAAATCTATATCCTCTATTGATCCATACACAACATTCCATTTTTCAGGAACAGGACCATATTGTATCGCCTTGTACGACAAACCTGTCATACCCACTCCTCTTCTCTTATAACTGCAAAAATCGGCATAGAATAATAATTTATTCATCTTAGTGGTAAAGACACCACCTAGCTTGTCGATAAAATAAAGCAATATGTTCTTAATTTTACTTTGAGATTGCGGGGCATAACCAGTAATAGACGAGCGTTTTACCATGTTGTAAATACGAACGACTGGAGTATCTTCAATACGCTTGATTGCTTGCTCTAGTTTGTCGCAAATCTTTGCAAATTCTTGAGCCGAAAATTGATTTTCCGCATTATGTACATATGTTGAAAACACCATCGGGCTCATAATACTTTTCAGTGTTTTACCAATAGCTTCACTTGGTATCTCTCCATTTTCATACAAACGATACTGGTTTGCACCAAGGCCCAAGATCTCAGACATTTTAGACGCAGACAAACCATATAACTCTCTTATTGCTCTGATCTCATCAGGGAATGGAATGCCATACTTCGTTCTATACTGGTTATAAACCTGACTGATGTTTATTTCATCTAGTTCTGTTGTCGTAAACTGCTCTTGAGTATCAACACAAACATAGAATTGAGCAACATAGATAAACTTTTCCTTGCGGAAAACAAGTTCACGTTGTTCCTGACACAATTTAACCTCACCACCAGTAAATGGACTAATCATACTCTTTAATTCTTAAAAGGATAACTCATCTTATGTTCTGCTTTGTGAAAAGAGATGCAGATCGTTCTACTATTCGGTAAGCCTAATGAGATTTTAATATATACCTCATTGCCTTTTACGTCTTTACCGAACACCCACAAATCTCCACATTTATTGAGAGTGTTTACAATTGGCCCCTCCGAATAATCCTCAACAGTTATAGTTTTTATGACTTCCAATCTATAATTAGGGGTTATTTCCAATTCAGCCAATGCTTGAGTATTCTTGCCGCGGTCATCTCTAAAGATGATATCATATATTTTGAGCTTTTCGTGAAACTGATTTAAAAATTGTTCAACTTCAGTTCTTGTAGCCATATTTATCAAATTTTGTGCAAAGATACGAAATTAAAACACCTTTGTCAAGTATTTTTGCCAAAAAATCAACTTTATCGTTGAAATTACAGCCATTTATAGGTCGATAGTAAGGAGAAATGCCGAAATTCAGATACATATACAGTTAAATACTGTCGATGTGGAATTTAATGCTAATATTAGCAACAGACTATACACATATGGGAGATTGACGAGAACACCCCTATGAACAAATGTACCATGAGTATTATATATTAGGGAATTATACTACTACGTTTATACAATACTCTTTCTTTTCTATGAGAAAAGAAACAAAAGAAATAAAAAGAAGTTAGCAGACGCCTACGCCGTCTGTCAACTTTTTCTTATTTTTATTTCTGAGAGAATGAAGGACAAAACGGGACATAGATAACCCCCATTTCCTCAGTATATCAAAAAAAAACAAAAATATATCCTTCTATATACATATACCACCACATCATCACACAACCAACCGAATTCCATCTCGCCGACCGCACGCCTCCGCCTCGCTTGGCGATTACTATACACCGTACAGATATGAATAATTTGTTTGTAACTTTTTTCTGTCTTGTAAACTCTTTGTTATAAAAGACTCTAAACTGCGCAAATAAATCACTCTTCCAAGATGACAATTTTTCTCTGTTCGCTTTTGTGTAGTCGCTTGAGTATTAAAAGTTTAACTTTGTAAAGTCGTATAACATTGACCACAAGAATAATAATAGCATAAACTAATCGGTACAAATCAACTCTGTACGATAGCTGTTCTCTGTACATGTTCCAATGGTGAAATAATGAATAGCGAAAACAGCAATGTTTATTTGTGCTTTTTCCGAATAGCTCGTAATCTAATGTTGATTTGCCTAATGCTTTATATTGTGCTGATTATACGATAATTACAATGTTTACTATGTCCAAAAGCAAACATGCGTGTACTCGTTTTGTACAAAGATTTCTGCGTTTTTCTCGCCCACAAACCGCACAAAAAATCCCCCCAAAATTCAGACTCAAAAATATAATCCTTTCACATATATACAACCCCGCCTTTAGCGGACTTTGCAAAGAAATATGGATAGGTTATATATAGAACAAAAAAGAGACTCTGCTAAAGTTATATTCAAACCTTAGCAGAGTCTTTTCGCGTTTACAGTAAATCCTCTTTTATTTTGCAAAATACTCCGTCTTCAACCAGTAAGCGTAGATAGGATCCTGGAACGAGATCTCGCCAGCCTTGTTATCCAATACATCATTCTTGATAAGAGCTGCCTTTGAGCGAGCTACAGATGTCGGAGACGATATTTGGTAGCGGTGCATCACATCGGTTGAACTAATTGCCTTCTCGCCTGCAATAAGGGCTTTAAGGTAGTTCAGTTGCTGCGTTGTCAAGGTCTCGGTGATTGTTACAAACAACAAACTCAACTGCTCTACCAATGCGGCGTGTGCCTCGCGGACAATTTCAATGGTACACATATCCTTTGTTCTTAACCACGACTGCTGTGCCAACTGCTGTGCGTAATAAGGATGGTTGTCTACAAGTTCTGCGATTAAGTGGGCTGCATCCTCATCAATTCTCTTGCCCGTATCCTCAAATCGGCTATTGAAGAACTCCACAAGATATGGCGTCTCAATCTTATCAAGAAACATCAGGTTGCCAAACTTATAGAATGGTTTAGACGAGTGAGTGAACACCTCCAACATCATATGGCGCTTGCTTCCGTAAAGGCAGTATGCGAC
>JAZQRP010000166.1:0-3418 GCA_045629685.1 Candidatus Aphodosoma sp.
CCGCTGCATTATTCGTAAAATGCGCAATAATAGAAGCCCACAACGAACCAGTATAACAATACAAATAACCTAACGCAGCACCTATCAACATACGCGGAATAAAACCATAGAACTGAAAATGTATCGCTGAGAAAACAAATGCCGACACCCAAATTGCTGTATGATAATTAACTCTCTTACCCAACACTCGTTGTAACCAACCCCTAAACATCATCTCCTCACCCACAGCAGGCAACAATGCCATCACAAATAAGTTAACAAACATCATTCCTACAGATGTGGTATTCAAAAACTGCTCAGTCAACTGATTTGCAGACTCCTCCATCTGACGCATCATCTCTTCCAATGATGCCAAAAACGACGGCAATTCCATACCCTGATTCCATTCTGCCAACAACGATATCATAGGCAATGCCGCAACAGCAAAAAAGAAAGCTATCAATCCTTGCTTCCATGACACTCCCTTATTAAGCAACATTTGCTTAAACGGATTCACTCTATCTTCTGTCATCCACACACCCACGAGCGCAGTGACTCCAAACAACACAATAGTCTGAAAACCCTGTATAAACAACAGACCTCCAGTCGAATTAGCCCACTCAGGAGCCAATACCATCAGTACCCCCATCAGTACAACAAGCCCAATGAAAGCACCAAATATAAGCAATAATGCAATAAGCAATTTTTTCATAATACAACCACTATATTGATAATGAACCTTTTGCGCAATGCCAAAAGTAACAAGAGAAAAAATAAAACTATTAGTTCCTTTTGTGCCCAAAAGGGACTAATCAAACATTGTCTGGAAGTCGGGCAATAATTGTCTCATTACCACGAGTAGCCTCACCTATCTCAACAAATATCTCACTACCTTCTGGCAAAAACAAATCGACACGCGAACCAAACTTGATAAATCCAAGATGCTCATTAATATTGCATTTATGATTAGGCGCCGAATATGTCACAATACGACGAGCCAAAGCTCCAGCAATCTGACGCATCAAAATTTTATGTCCATTCTCATTTTCAATCACCACAGTCGAACGCTCATTTTCGTGCGATGACTTAGGCAAAAATGCCGCTATATGACGACCATTATAGTGACGCACATAACGCACAATACCCGAAATTGGATACCAATTGGCATGTACCGAGAAGACATTCATAAATATCGATACCTGAATCATCTTTTTACCATCGAAATACTCCCACTCTTCTGTTGGCTCTGTAACCACAATATGTCCATCGGCTGGAGCAATAACAAGGTTCTCATCATCTATCTCTATCTCACGTGTAGGATTACGGAAAAAATAGAGAAAGAATGAATACGCTAAAACCGAAATAATCAAGCAAACCACACTCAATATGCGATTTGGCGACTCAATAAACACAATTACATTGGCTACAACCAATAAAGTCAACAACGAAAAAAGGATTGCATACCCCTCTTTGTGCACTTTTAATCTTCTTTTCATAAATATAGATTTTTAGTAGCGAGTAGCGAGTAACTAGACTCACTCGCTTCGCTAGTTTATTAATATTACAACAACAAATAAAGATAGCATGCCACAACTGGAGCTGCAAACATAAGACTATCGAATCGGTCCAACCAACCTCCATGTCCTGGAATGGCAGCGCCCGAATCCTTAACTCCTAATGTACGTTTCAACAACGACTCTACCAAATCACCAAATGTACCAAAAACAACTACTATCTGAGCAAATACAAACCATTGCCACAACTCCAACGACGAACCATCATTGCCTACAAGCAAGTTTGACAATGGCTGATCTAACACCGACATCAAATATGCCGCTGCCAATGCAAACAAATTACCGCCAATGAATCCTTCCCACGATTTTTTAGGCGACACTCGCTCAAACAATCTATGACGACCAAACAATGAACCTGTCAAATATGCAAACGAGTCGTTCACCCAAATGAATACAAACAACGAAAGTACCAAAACTGGAGTAAATTGTCCTCGGAAGAAGGCTATCATATTCACCAATGCAAATGGCAATGCCACATATATCTGACTATAAGCAATATGCATCCACGCTTCAACAGGATTCGACTTCGTATTCCACAACTGCCCTGTCATTGCCAACAAAAGAGACATTCCATAAACTACCCACACAATTACTATCATACGTTCCGAAAACATCGACGCATGTTCTGCGAATATTGCCAAAAACAGCAAAGCCGACACACCACCAAGATATGTCGCTCTCCCTGTCAACAACTTCATCAATTCCTGTGTTGCCAACAAACTTATCAGCATAAATACTATGCCAAAACTAATAGGACTCAAAACCGTAGCACCTATAATAACTGCTACAAGCACCGCACCAGCTAATGTGCGTGTTACAAAATTTTTAACATCCACGATATATTAAAGTTGAAAGTTGAGAGTTTATGTAGGGACACTCGGTTCGAGTGTCCGACAATTAAAATTCCCCATTCCTCACTCCTCATTCCTCATTATTTCCTCTGCACGCGAAGCCCACTGGCGTTTACCAAACACTTTTTCCAAATCTTCAGCAAACAACACCTCTTTGTCTATCAATATCTGAGCCACCTCATTATGTCCCTCTTTATATTGAAGAAGGATTTGTTTAGCGCGCTCATATTGCTCGTCAATGATTCGTTGCACCTCACGATCAATCAACTGCGCTGTTGCTTCTGAATATGGTTTAGTAAATCCAAATTCACTCTGACCGGTCGAATCGTAATAAGACAAGTTTTTCAACTTATCGCTCATACCAAAGTATGTAACCATCGCATACGCACGACGTGTTGCTTGTTCCAAATCCGACAATGCGCCTGTGTCTAAGATACCAAAAAATATCTCTTCTGCTGCACGACCGCCTAACAACGAACAAATCTTATCTAAGATATGTTGCTCTGATGTCAACTGACGCTCTTCTGGCAAATACCAAGCTGCACCCAATGCCTGTCCGCGTGGCACAATTGTCACCTTCACCAATGGGTCGGCATATTGCAAGTGCCAACTGATTGTTGCGTGACCTGCCTCGTGATATGCTATATTTTTCTTCTCTTCGGCGGTGATAATTTTCGATTTTTTCTCCAATCCACCGACAATTCTATCCACTGCATCCAAGAAATCTTGACGACCAATTGCCTCACGCTCTTTGCGTGCTGCTATCAATGCTGCCTCGTTACATACGTTTGCTATGTCTGCGCCCGAAAAACCTGGAGTCTGACGTGCCAAGAACTCTACGTCAACTGTTTCATCCAATTTCAATGGTTTCATATGCACATTGAATATTGCTTTACGCTCGTGCACATCTGGCAATTCTACCTGTATCTGACGGTCGAAGCGTCCTGCTCGCAACAATGCCTTATCCAATATCTCTGCGCGGTTAGTTGCTGCCAACACAATCACACCTGAATT
>JAZQRP010000167.1:0-4216 GCA_045629685.1 Candidatus Aphodosoma sp.
TTATATCACACAACAACCTATTCATAAAACACATCTATTCTTTTTAACGCTAATTACCATTAATTATCCATTAATATTTATTTATGTTCAATTTATGACAATTTACGTTTAATAAACTTTTTAACGCTAATTTTATCGCCAAAGGCACAAAGACCGATGGTTTCCATTAATTATCCATTAAAATTTATTTATGTTTAATTTATGATTATTTACGTTAAAAAAACTCTAATAATTAACCCTATTCAAATTTCTATCAACTAAATAACATTCATTATTTTTATCATCATAAATATATCTTTCACAATGCAAATTCAACTCCCCAAAATTAATTAATATACCATATTTCTTTTTTGTAAGACGCATATAATTGAACAATTGCATACGATGAGCTGTTGTTATTTCAACTACAGCTTTAAATTCAATTATAATTTCATCTTCAACAAGTAAATCCATTCTATAAGATTTCTCCAACTTTACATCTTTATAAAAAATCGGTAAATTTACTTCCATCTTATGTTCTACAGATCGCTTTTGTAATTCAACAGAAAGAGCCTCTTGATATACTGCCTCCAATAATCCCCAACCTAATACACGATGTACTTCCATCGCCGACCCTATCACATTATATATAATTTCTTTCATATATTTACATTTCTTTTTAACGCTAATTACCGTTAAATTATACATCAAAATTTATTTATGTTTAATTTATGATAATTTGCGTTTAATAAAAACTACCGTTTAGTAATAAAACGAAAATCCCATCTTCACCGTAAAATTCTCCCCCCAATAGAATGCAGGAGTATATCGTTTCAAATAGCCTTGTGCATCAAGGCGCACCTCATCAATAATAGCTTCCGAAGTCAGATTAAATCCTCGTGCATTATTCCACCCAAAATCCACAAAAGCATACGCATTATTCACCACCTCATACACAACATGCAATTTCACTTCATCATTGCGCCACACCTTTTCGGCAAACTGTTTCTGACGTATAAACGGAGAATTAGGATACCTAGTATATAAATACTCATTATATTTTGTTGCATTCACATACGTCAACGTGAAACTAAGACTACGAATTGGTTTATAAGCCAACGCCACATACACCTCCTGCGCATTATCGCCAAGATAATGACCGAGATTATACCCATTCGATGCCCATGTCAGCACCTGATATGGATGTTGATAATTGCCACAATTCGTACGCGTAAACTCAGCCGTGAGCGACAAATCTCTCAATGGCCAATTCGACACTCGCCCTCCCACTTTCCAACTATAGAAATTATGTTCAGGATTCGATGGTTTCAAACGCTTAAAGTTTATCTCATCAATATAGATAGAAGCATAAAAATGGGTATATTTCAAATTGCGACTCGATATATTAAAAAATATCTGCGAGTTTTCGTTATCCAACATTGCACCGCTATTCATCTGATAATCTAACGAATTGAAGAACGATATAGGCAATGAGAACGCCGCAGCAATATTCCGTGCGCCATACACCACTGCCGAACCTATTGAGAGGTCCAATCTCTTCACAGGTGTGAATGTCAACATATTAGCAGCTAAATATTTCGATGCCGTACGATACATCCTATGCGACGAGCCATCTATCGGATTATTCTCTACCCTGTAGTATGTCGAATCCACCACACCACTTGCTAGGAAGCCATGTATATAATCCAAGCGGAACCAACTGCAAGGTTTCAATTTCAACTCAATCATCGGGAACGAAGGCGCACGTCCCGACAATATATTCGCTGAATGATACGAATCGCCCCACTGTATATTATCCTTCACCAAACCAATCGATCCCCACCATGTATATGCCTTAATACCAGCACGCACCTCGGCATAATCACCACCATACGATGACGGATGATAATATGCCCCAGGCAAATTATTCAGATATTTTGGTTGTGCCAAAAGTGCACTATACCCCTTATCCATAAACTGATTCGAAAACGAATGGTCACGAATCGACCCCCATACCGCCACATGGTCCACAATATCAGCCCTCATCTCAGCACCATACCAACGATGCATCACCATACCATGTTCATTTATCGTCAAATCCATACCAAGTATAGGATTCAACTTACACTCAAACCACTCATCAGCATAATGGAACGCCGGCTGAAACAAAGACAAAGAAAACTTAGGTAACAAGGAATCTGTGCTATCCGTAGAGCGACTTCTTGCGAAGCAAGAGAGCGAATCGTTAAATCCGGACGGCAAAAAATCTTTTAAATCTGTGTCATCTGTGGGAGATAAAATTCCGTGTTCTCCGTGAACCAACGGTCTTTGAGCCTTTGGCGAAAAAATTCCGTGAGAGATATCTGTAATTCTCAATTCAAAAAACTCTTTCCAGAGTTTTTTATTAACAACATCACCCACATTCGACCATTGCACCACCCCATCATACATCCCCTCGCATTCCAACGCAAAGTCGTTCAAATAAAACCACAACTCCTTCCGTTGACGCACCGACAACAACGTATCCACCTCCGCTGCCTCCAAGAGCCACGCAGCAATCTGGTTCCTATCGTATGGTTTCACCACCGAATTCACGCTAATAATCCCCATATCAGCCAACTCCTCCACAAAGTCATACACCTGCGTGTATCCCACATATTCAGGCACCCCGCCCAACGATGCAGGTTTTCTATCATTTGCTTGTACAACAAAAGCAACACACAAACTCACAACTATAAAAATATACTTTATTTTATTCATAATCTAAAGAAATTAATATAAAAGGCCAACAATCCAAATAGGCAATTTATTTCTCACCGAGTACTCCATATCATCAGCAAGAATATATGAATTTGGTATATTTGCTATTTGTTCAAACGTTTTATTAGCACCACCTACTTCAAAAATCCACTTACCATCTACTTTAAAATCACCATACTTTTTTCCATACTCCACTCTATGATTATACATCAATTGATTCACCACAAAAGTCTCTCTCACAGTCCCAATTTGTACATCGCTAATCGACAAAGCATACAACAAATTAGTATTTTCTAAGAATATTTTATCTGGTTTTTGCAGTTTTTTCAAAGAATCCAAATCGGCATAAACCAAATTTATCAATTTTGCTCTCGACAAATAATCAAGGTAGGCAAGCACCGTGTTACGCGAAGCTTGCATCAAAGTTGCCAATCTTGATATATCCACTTCATAAGGCACCATAGTTGACAAAATAGCTAGCAACATTTTTAATTTTCTCACATTGCCCACATCAACACCACACAAATTAGGCAACTCCGCTTCCATTATATAATTTGTAATATTCTCTATACGTTCATAATATTTTGTACTCGATTCAAAATAAAATGGGAAATAACCAAACTGCAAATATTCTCTAAACAATTTCACAGGTTGACACACGGTATTCACCTTACTACATACGACATCTGGATTATCTAAAATAAACTCTAAATCAAATATAGGTAAATCTATATTATAATAAAACAAAAGATATTCGCGAAACGACAATCCTTGTATCTTATACCACAAACACCGACGCGATAAATCTGCCTCTGGATTTAGAATTTGCAACAAAGAAGAGCCACTAATCGTAACCTTCAACATAGGGAAACTATCATAAATAACCTTTATTTCTCTACTCCAATTTGGATACTTATGAATTTCATCTAAGAATAGATGTTTTCCCCCATGCATAACAAAAGTTTCGGCTAAATCCACCAAAGTATGACTCATGAAATACAAACTTTCAACCGAGACATACAGAGCCTCCGAAATGCGTTCCGAATAATTCAACTTAATATATTGTAGCATCAACGTAGTCTTACCAACACCACGCGACCCCACAATAGCTGTAAGCCTATCCTCCCAATCAATACTATCCATACAACTACGAACAATATCCGTAGGCGTATTATCTACTCTTTGCTTAGAAAGTACTACTAACTTATCCATAAAGTATATTTTTACACAAACGCTCTACAAATAGAACATATTTTAATGCAATCTGTTCTGCCAGCAGAGCATTTTTTGCAATATTTTGTTCTGCATATAGAACAAATTTTCACTTGCAAAGGTAAATATTTTTTCCAAAACAAACAAATTTTAAAGATACTTTTTCACAAAAACACCACAAAAAAAATACTATACTTCAACAAAACAACAACTCCGATTTTTTTCGTTGCGAAAAAAAACGGGGTCACCATTTTTTAACCCATTT
>JAZQRP010000168.1:0-2856 GCA_045629685.1 Candidatus Aphodosoma sp.
GCAAAGATACGCCTTCTATCACTACTGGTTTGCGTGGATTGGCTTATTGGGAGTTGGAGGTTACTGGTCCTAACCGCGATTTGCACTCTGGCCACTTTGGTGGTGCTGTGGCTAACCCTATCAACACTCTATGCAAAATGTTGGCTAAAGTGGTCGACGACAAAGGTCGCATCACTATCCCTGGCTTCTACGACAAGGTGTTGCCTGTGCCTACCGAAGAACGCGAAATGATTAAAAACATTCCTTTCAGTCTCGAAAACTACAAAAAGGCTATCGACGTTGAAGAGGTTGAAGGCGAAGAGGGCTACTCTACTCTCGAGCGCAACAGTTGCCGTCCTTCGTTTGATATCTGCGGTATTTGGGGCGGTTACACAGGCGAAGGCTCAAAAACTGTATTGCCATCTAAAGCATACGCTAAAGTATCATGCCGACTCGTTGCCAACCAAAACCACCACGAAATATCGCAAGCATTCGTTGACTATATCCAATCTATCGCTCCTAAGAGCGTGAAGGTGAAGGTGACTCCTATGCACGGTGGTCAAGGCTATGTGTGCCCTATCGATTTGCCTGCATACAAAGCAGCTGAGGCTGGTTTCGAAATTGCTTTCGGCAAAAAACCTCTCGCTGCGCGTCGTGGTGGCTCAATTCCAATCATCTCTACTTTCGAACAAGTGCTTGGCGTGAAGACTATCCTTATGGGCTTCGGTCTCGAAAGCAATGCTATCCACTCACCTAACGAAAACTTCGACCTCGAAGTATTCAAAAATGGTATTGTTGCCGTAACCGAATTCTATCGCCACTACCAAAAATAAAATCAATGGTCTATGGTCAACAGTCACCATTTATGACTGTTGTCCGTCGACCGTCGACCGTTGACCGTTGACCATAAATAACAAACTATGAAATGCCTCACTCCTATATTATTAGCTTTGCTCATCCCTATAATCTCCTACGCCCAATTCGCTGGCGAATGGAAAGGCAAATTGGCGATGGGACAAGCCGAATTGACGCTCGTATTCAAATTCGTGCAACACGACTCGGTCGTAACTGGCACACTCGATGTGCCTCAACAGGGCGCAAAGAATTTGCCTATCGACAAAATCTATGTCAGTGACAACAACATCTCTTTAAGCATCAGTGCTATAGGTTTCAACTACGATGGCAAACTCGACGAAAGCAATTCGACTATCAATGGTTCAATGAGTCAAAATGGCTACTCGTTCCCTTTGGTGCTAAAACCTAATATTAAGGTGAATCGACCTCAAACTCCCAAGAGTCCGTTCCCTTACCTACAAGAGGAGGTGGTATTCTACAACTCGTCCGATGGCAATAAATTGGCTGGCACTTTGGTGAAACCACTGATGATGAACGCCAACACGCCTGTGGCTGTTCTCATAAGTGGCAGTGGACAACAAAATCGCGATGAGGAGTTGATGGAACACAAACCTTTTTGGGTGATTGCCGACCTTTTGGCTCGCAATGGCATTGCTACTCTACGCTACGACGATCGTGGCGTTGGTGGGTCGGAGGCTACTGGTTTGGCTTCGGCTACTACCGCAACATTCAAAGACGACGCTCTAGCTGCTATAGATTTCTTGAAAAACAGAGGGCTGAAAAACATCGGCGTAATTGGTCATAGCGAGGGCGGACTGATTGCCTTTATGCTCGGTGCCGAGGTAGAAGGATTGAATTTTGTAGTTAGCTTGGCTGGCACGGCTGTGAGTGGCGACCAAATCTTAATCGAACAAAATCGTGTATTGCTCAACAAATCGGGCGTATCTGCCGATGTCGTGAACTCATATTGCACTTTGTTAAACGACATCTACTCTCTCAAACGCTCTGGCGCTGAATTCAACCGCGAGAGCAAAATTACTGAGCTGAAAGCTAAATATCCTAATCTACCATTGCAAATGACGGGCAACATTGCTGCTCTATTACAACCTCAACCTTGGATCGATTTTTTCATCTCTTACGATCCAACTGAGGCGTTGAAGAAAATCGGTTGCCGTGTATTGGCTCTGAATGGCACTAATGATGTACAGGTCATTGCATCACAAAACATCAGTGCACTGCAAAAACACGTTGCATCGGAGTTATTAATCACAAAAATCTACCCCGAACTGAACCACCTATTCCAACACAGCAACACCGGAATGCCCAACGAATACTACCAAATCGAAGAAACTATCTCTCCCGAAGTACTAAAAGATATAGTAGATTGGATAAAAATAAAATAAAAAAAATCAGCGAATCACATCATCTGTAATTCGCTGATTTACTTATCAGTAGTGCGTCCGGGGTTCGAACCCGAGTTTCCGGCGTGAGAGGCCAGCGTCCTAGACCACTAGACGAATGCACCATGTCTCATTTGCGAGTGCAAAATTACTGCTTTTTTACGAAATGACCAAACATTTCAACAAAAAAATTTTACACAAAAAAATATTTTTACATTTTTTAGAAAAAAGTTGCAGCAAAGTTTTTGTATATCAGAAAAAAGTCGTATCTTTGCACGCTCAAAAACAGAGACTAAACAAACATTATTTATTCACTAAATTTTTAGGAGGACTGCCTTATAGCTAAGCAAGTTACAAAAAAGGGCGAAGACAAACATCGTGTCAATAATGAGATACGTGGTGTCAAAGAAGTTCGCATTGTTGGCGAAAATATCGAATCGCAAGTATATCCAATAGCCGAAGCATTGCGCATGGCTGAAGAAATGGAAATGGATTTGGTTGAAATATCACCTAATGCACAACCACCAGTTTGTCGAATTGTTGATTATCAAAAATTCTTGTATCAACAAAAGAAACGCGAAAAAGAGCTTAAAGCAAAAGCTGTGAAAATGGTAGTCAAAGA
>JAZQRP010000169.1:0-11767 GCA_045629685.1 Candidatus Aphodosoma sp.
TGTAGAAGCCGCCTTCTCTCAACTTTCAACTCTCAACACTCAACTTTCAATTCATCTTTTGGGTGTTTATAAAGATGACCAACTTATAGCCTCGTTATTTGGCATACAAACACGCGAGCGATTTATATACCTCATACCTGTCTCTAATCAGGCAGGCAAAGAGCATAGCGCAATGTTTTTGCTTGTGGACTATATACTCGAAAATATCTGCTGTCCGCAAGGTCTGACATTCGACTGCGAAGGCTCAATGATTCCGGGTGTAGCACGTTTCTATCAAGGTTTCGGAGCCATAGACCAACCCTACGCCTCAATATCACGTTGCCGCCCTCAATGGTTAGTCGGCTTGTTGCATCGATGATAGTTATTTAGGGGATTCTTATTGGAGTCTCTTTCTTATTGGATAAAAAGAAAATGGGGTGTTCTTTGATAGAACACCCCATTGTTATATTCAGTTGAGAATAGTGATTATTCTTGTACTGGTTCGAGTTGAACTGTAAAGTGACGGAGAAGAGGAGCTTCCCAAGTGATACGATAACCGTGTTTGATTTCGTTACGACGGTCGAATACGTTTTTGAGTGCTACAGCGATAACGTCCATGTGGTTGTTAGTGTAAGTACGACGAGCGATACACAAACGGAGAAGGTCGAGACCACCGAAACGGTTTTCGCGTGTGATAGGGTCACGGTCAGCAAGGATGTAACCGATTTCGCAACCACGAACACCAGCTTCTTTGTAAAGTTCGATAGCCAATGTTTGAGCTGGGAACTCTTCTTTAGGTACGTTAGTAAGGATGAGAGAAGCGTCAACGAACAATGCGTGACCACCTACAGGACGTTGGTAAGGGATACCGAATTCGTCGAGGCGAGCAGCGAGGTATTGTACTTGTTTGATACGAGTTTCGATAGTATCGAGCTCAGTATTTTCGTCAAGACCAACAGCAAGAGCGTCCATATCACGACCGTTCATACCACCATAAGTCAAGAAACCTTCGTAACGGATACAGAAGCCTTTAGCGCCTTCGTACCAGTCCTCGTGACGTGTAGCGATGAAACCACCCATGTTAACGAGACCGTCTTTTTTAGAAGACATAGTCATACCGTCAGCGTATGAGAACATTTCGCGGCAGATTTCTTTGATAGTTTTGTCAGCGTAACCTTCTTCACGAGTTTTGATGAAGTAAGCATTTTCTACGAAACGAGCTGAGTCGAAGAGAACGCGTTTGCCATATTTGTCAGCAACAGCACGTACGCCACGGAGGTTTTCCATAGATACAGGTTGACCACCAGCTGTGTTGTTAGTGATAGTAACGATGATGAAAGGAATTTTGTCAGCGTTTTCAGCAAGACATTTTTCCAATTTGTTGATATCAACATTACCTTTGAAAGGCAATTCAAGTTGAGTGTTTTTAGCTTCGTCGATAGTGCAGTCAACTGCGAAAGCTTTACGACCTTCGATGTGACCTTTAGTAGTATCGAAGTGAGAGTTACCAGGAACGATATCACCTTCGTTTACGAGGTAAGAGAAAAGTACGTTTTCAGCAGCACGACCTTGGTGAGTTGGGATAATCCAGTCGAAACCAGTGATTTTTGTGATAGTTTCTTTGAGGTGGAAGAATGAGCGAGCACCAGCGTATGCTTCGTCACCCATCATCATAGCAGCCCATTGACGGTCAGACATAGCACCTGTACCTGAGTCAGTGATACAGTCGATGTAAACCATCTCAGATTTCAAACCGAAAAGGTTGTAATGTGCATCTTTAATCCATTGTTCACGTTCAGCGCGTGTAGATTTGCGAAGAGGCTCTACCATTTTAATTTTATAGGCCTCGGCGAAAGGTAGTTCCATAATAGTGTAATTATTTAATGATTAATGAATAGTGATTAGTGATTAGTGTATAGCGTTAAGTGATTAGTGTTAAGTGACAGAAAGCACTTTAAATTCTAAACTCTAAACTCTACACATTTTGTAGTGCAAAGGTACTACTAATTTTTGGGATAACCAAATAAAAATGATAAAAGTTTTGATAAAAAATATGCGCTTACTTATAATGTACTTTGTTTGTTTATAGAGAGTCTGCTGTAAGGAGCTTTAACATAAGTATGTTTTACTTTTTTTGTTTTGTAGTTTCATTTTTTTTTTGTAACTTTGCAAACAACTATACATAATTAAATATAAATAATTACTATTTTATTAATTAATATGAAAGCATACGTTTTTCCAGGTCAAGGTGCTCAGTTCGTAGGAATGGGTAAAGACCTATATGAGTCAAATGAACAAGCTCGTGAATTGTTCGAAAAAGCAAATGAAATATTGGGTTTCCGTATCACAGATATAATGTTCGAAGGCACAGCCGAAGATTTGAAACAGACAAAAGTTACTCAACCTGCTGTGTTCCTTCACTCTGTGATTTCGGCTATCGTACTTGGTGTTGAGCCAGAAATGGTGGCAGGTCACTCATTAGGCGAATTTTCGGCATTGGTAGTGGCAAAAGCATTGTCGTTTGAAGATGGTTTGCGTCTTGTGGCTGCTCGTGCTATGGCAATGCAAAAAGCTTGCGAATTGAACCCTTCGGTTATGGCGGCTGTGCTTGGTTTGCCTGACGAAAAAGTAGAAGAGGTTTGTGCGCAAATCGATGGAGTAGTTGTACCTGCAAACTATAATTGCCCAGGTCAGTTGGTAATATCAGGTGCAAACGAAGCAATTGATGCTGCTTGCGAAAAAATGAAAGAAGCAGGTGCTAAACGTGCATTGAAATTGCCAGTAGGTGGTGCGTTCCACTCTCCACTTATGGAACCTGCACGTGTTGAACTCGAAGCTGCTATTCGTGCAACTACTTACAACAAACCAATCTGTCCAGTATATCAAAATATTGATGCTAAACCATATACTGACCCAGAAGAGTTGAAACGTAACTCTATTGCACAGCTCACAGGTCCAGTGCGTTGGACACAAACAGTGCAAAATATGGTGGCAGACGGAGCTTCGTCGTTCCGCGAATTAGGTCCTGGCACAGTGCTCCAAGGTTTAATCAAAAAAATCGCTCCTGAAGCAGTGATTGAAGCTTGAGTTAATTTTTAACATAAGTACAAATTTTATATTCGTTGGTTTATAATGTTAATATCTATTTTTTTGTGTATTAGGGATAACTACTTTTTTAAGTACAAATCTTGTGATTAATTAGTAATTTTTATGAACCAAAGGTCTTTGTGCCGAAGGCGATAAAATTAGGGCATGTACTTGAAAAACAAAGATAGCCAACTAAAATAATTCAAGTACCAAAGACTTAATTATCCTATAAATATATTTTGTACTTTTGTTTAAATAAAAAATGATAATATGAAACGAGAATTATTAAACAAAATCTATTACGTTGGCGTGAATGATCGCCAAAAAACGTTATTCGAAAATATGCTTCCACTCCCATACGGTGTGAGCTACAATGCATATTTTATTGATGATGAGAAAACTGTCTTGGTTGATACAGTAGAACAACCGTTTGCCGAACAACTATTGGCACAAGTGCAAGAGTTATTGGCAGGTCGTCAGTTGGACTATCTCATTGTCAATCACATGGAGCCTGACCATTCATCGGGTATCAAAACATTGCAAGCTATCTATCCAAATATGCAAATCATTGCCAATGCTAAGACCATTGAGATGCTCGGTGGTTATTATGGCATTAAAGACGGTTTCCACACAGTGAAAGATGGTGACTCGTTGAATATTGGTAGCCGTACACTTCAATTCCATTTTGCACCGATGGTACACTGGCCAGAGGTTATGGTAACATACTCGGTTGAAGACAAACTCTTGTTCTCTGCCGATGCATTTGGTTGCTTTGGCACATTGGATGGGGCAGTGCTTGATACAGAACTAAATCTCGACAAATATTACACCGAAATGGTGCGCTACTATGCTTGCATCGTAGGCAAATATGGAGCACCAGTGCAAACAGCCTTGAAAAAATTAGGTGGTTTGGATATCAAGATGATATGTTCAACTCACGGACCTGTGTGGACTGACCACATCGGCGAAGTGATTGGCATCTACGACCGTTTGAGTAAATACGAAACCGAGCCTGGCGTAGTAATTGCATACGGCAGTATGTATGGTCACACCGAAGAGATGGCTGAAATGGTAGCTCGTGGTGCAGCGTCAGTAACTAAAAACGTAGTGTTATACGATGTTTCTCGTTCCGACCACTCATATATCCTTGCCGACATTTTCCGTTACAAAGGATTTATCTGTGGTTCACCAACCTATTGCGGCGAACTCTATCCAAATGCAGCCTCTTTGCTCGCTAAAATCAAAACACGTGGTGTTAAAAATCACGAATTCGGATGTTTCGGTTCATTCACTTGGGCAAATGCCACAGCTAAACCATTCGAGGCTTTCGCTGAAGCAATGAAATGGGAAATAGCAGGTTATGTAGAAGTGAAACAAGCCATGACTGCCGAACAAGCCGAAGCTCTCTACGAACTCGGTCGCGCCGTAGCACTCAAAACAATGCACAATGCATAATGCACAATTCATAATTAAAAAATACTTTAATAAAATAATAAAGAGTGAGGATGGGATAATTCCTTATCTTATCGCAAAGGGTAAAGACCTTCGGTATTCATTTCTCATTCCTCATTCCTAATTCCGTATTAATTATGCGCTTAATTATCGAACCAGATTATGCCAAGATGTCTAAATGGGCAGCTAATTATGTGGCAAAAAAACTTATAGCAGCTAATCCAACAGCCGAAAAACCATTCGTTTTAGGTCTTCCAACAGGTTCTTCACCTCTTGGTATGTATCGCGAACTTATCGACCTAAACAAACGTGGTGTTATCTCTTTTGAGAATGTCATCACGTTCAATATGGACGAATATATCGGCTTACCTAAATCACACCCAGAGAGTTATCACTCTTTTATGTGGAACAATTTTTTCTCACATATCGATATTAAAAAAGAGAACGTGAACATCCTCAACGGCAATGCCGAAGATATTGACGCCGAGTGCCAACGCTACGAAGACAAAATTAAAGCCGTAGGCGGTATAGATCTTTTTCTCGGAGGCATAGGTCCTGATGGTCATATCGCATTCAACGAGCCAGGCTCATCTTTATCTTCTCGCACACGCAAAAAGAACCTCACTACCGATACAATAATAGCCAATTCGCGCTTCTTTGACAATGATATCAACAAAGTGCCAAAAACAGCCTTAACCGTAGGTGTAGGCACAGTGCTCGATGCGCGCGAAGTCCTCATTCTTGTCAACGGACACGGCAAAGCACGCGCATTGCGTCATGCAGTAGAAGAGGGCATTTGCCAAATGTGGACAATCTCAGCCCTTCAAATGCATCCAAAAGGCATTATCGTTTGTGATTACGATGCTTGTGACGAATTACGTGTAGGCACATACAAATACTTCCTCGACATCGAGAAAGACAACCTTGCGCCAGAATCACTTTTGAAATAAATAGAGCAGAAGGACAACTACCACATTGTCCTTCTCTCTTCTTAAATACACACTCTCATTGTGTATTCCCTTACCCTATCCTCAAGCAAGGTGCAAGCAAACTGCACCGAAGAAAAACGTCAAAAACAACACACACTCACAGTGTGTATTCGTGTGAAAATTACCCAATAAAAATGACCCAAATCAAAGCAAGATACGAAGTCGAACCAGGCATCAACAACTGCCTGATTATCCGTGATGGACACAGTTCAGACCTTACATCATTGACCAAACATGCATTAGGCTTTCTCGAACAACAGTCAGCCAATCAAAATCTCCATCGTACGCTTATCGTGTCGGATATCGATGGCGACGACTTGGCTACAGAAATGTTCTACCTCAACATCTGTCAAGTTATTCGCAGTCAGTCGGTCGATGCAATTGTATTCATAGGTCCCGATTTGGCTGCTCATTCATCGCTATTTAAGATTGAAAACAAACTATTCTTCAAAGACACATCCGAGTTTTTGAGTAGCGAGTTTGTACGCAATCTTCGCAACGAAGCATTGCTCTTAAAAATAGCACCCCAATTCAATCCCGAGCGCATACAAAACCACTTGCAACAACTTGCTCATGACACCGTGTTTGAGATAAACTTTGATGCACTTTTCCATAACCTCGATCATTTCCGCAACAAAATCAAGCCTACCACTAAACTAATGTGTATGGTCAAAGCATCGGCATATGGTAGTGGTTCTATCGAAGTGGCACAAGCATTGCAACATTTTGGTTGTGACTACCTTGCAGTTGCATTTGTCAACGAAGGCGTAGAAATCCGACAAGCAGGCATTAAACTTCCAATCTTAGTGCTCGACCCAATGGTCTCAGCCTTGCACCACATGTTCAATAACCAATTAGAACCAGAAGTTTGCTCATTCGATTTCTTAGATATATTGATAGAAGAAGTACGCCGTCACGGATTAAAACACTACCCAATCCACATCAAACTCGATACGGGTATGCACCGAGCAGGATTCGAGACTGCCGATTTAGAACGACTCTGTTCTATTCTTAACTCTCAAGACCATGTCGAAGTGCGCTCAATATTCTCACATCTTGCAGCGGCTGATGAAATGTCAGCTGATATGGATGAATTCACATTACAACAAATCCAACTTTTCGACCGCAATTCAACATACATTAAGCGTTCATTACCTTATGGCGAAGCCATTTTGCGTCACACACTCAATTCGGCTGGCATCGAGCGATTCTCTCAGTATCAGTTTGATATGGTGCGTCTAGGTATCGGACTTTGGGGCGTTAGTTGTTGCAACGAAGACCAATTACGCAACGTATGTTCATTCTCCACTCGCATCATGCAGCTCAAAGCAGTGAAGGCAGGCGAAACAATAGGGTATAGTCGTCGTGGCATAGCCGAGCGCGATTCACTCATTGCTCTTCTCCCTCTTGGTTATGCCGATGGAGTTGACCGCCGATTAGGTAACGGACGTGGAGCATTCTTCGTAAACGGACAAAAAGTGCCAACTATAGGCAATATTTGCATGGACCTCACAATGATTGACGTCACAGGACTTGACGTCAAAGTAGGCGACGAGGTCGTACTTTTCAACGACAAACAAGGCCTCACCGAAATAGCAAACATCCTCGGCACCATACCATACGAAGTTCTCACAAGCTTCTCATCCCGCGTCCGCCGAGTTTACTATAGAGAATAAATTTTTAATTTGAAATGTGAAATTTTTACCTATATTAATTTTCAACTTTCAACTTTCAACTCTCAACTAAATTGGATACTTATTTAACCATATCATCTCCGTCAGAAGCACTCTACAAAGACAAAGGCAGCAAGTTCTACGCTTTTGCCTATCCAGTGCAGACTATCGAGCAAATCAAAGAAATCCTTGCCGAAAAACGCAAGGAGTATTACGATGCTCGACACGTATGTTATGCTTATATGTTAGGTTACGAACGCGATGTTTTTCGTGCGAATGATGATGGCGAGCCTTCAGGCACAGCTGGTCGCCCAATATTAGGGCAGATAAATAGTAGTAACCTTACCGACATACTTATTATCGTAGTACGCTATTTTGGAGGCACATTGCTTGGCACGAGTGGATTGATTCAAGCCTACAAAACCTCAGCTGCAGAGGCAATAGCTGCCGCAACAATAGAGGAGCGCATTGTCGAGAAAACCTTTGTGTCTAAGTTCGGTTATCAAGATCTCAATGCCGTAATGCGCATAATGAAAGACTTCGACCTAGCAATAGTCAATCAAATACAAGAGATGGATTGCACACTCTACTTCCGCATTCGATTAGGAGATATAGAGCGTGTTCGAGATAGGTTTGATAAACTCGATTTTGTTTCATTTGAAGAAGATGATATAAAAGAAGATGATTAACTTTGAGTTAATCATCTTCTTTTATTTTAATTAGTATTAGAGAATATAAGAGTTTTTTCTTTTACATTTCTCATTTTTTATCTCTCATTTCTTACTTCTCATTTCTCATTAGGTTGTTCTACCCAAAGGATTTTAGATGTATCGTAGCCACGATTGGCAGCGAGACGGAGAATGTGTTCGAGAGTGTTTGTGTCGAGCGATGGAGTGCGAGAAAGAATCCAGAGGTATTTGTCTGTGCGACTACCAACTAGTGACCACGAATAGTCTTCTGCGAGTTCCATTACATTGTACTGTGCATAGAAGTCGAGGAAGAAGCTCACTTTTAGTGCACCATCAGTGGCATCTTTGTCTCGGCGTTTGGCTTTGCCTTCAATGATGTCGATTTTGCCATCAAGCGAGTCTTTGTAGCCTGTGTTGATTACTTGGATTGTGCCATCGTCGAATAGCTTGTAGTTAGCTGTAACTCCCACCAATCCTTTTTCGAACGAGATGTCGTAGCGACCAATTTCATACCAAGTGCCCATGTAGCGTTCTACGTCGAGATTAGGCACTACAGATGTGTTGATTTCGTTTTGTTTTTCACATCCACATAGTAGGCATGAGCCTATAACTGCTGTGGCAATGATTGATAATAGCTTTTTCATAGTAGTGATAAAATTTAAGTGGTTTAACTTGCTATTATCAGTTCAAATTGTGTGCCAAAAAGTTTAGAGTATAGAGATTAGTGTTTAGAGATAAAAAAAAACGGATTTTATGTAATCCGCTTTTTTATTAATGATTTTTGACTATTGACACAACCAAAAGGGGTATAGATATCAGTTTTTGCGTTTTGTGCGGGTGTATCCGAGGTCGGTGAGTAGGGCGTGTACTTTTTCGCGAAAGTCGCCTTGGATGATGATTTCTCCATCTTTGGCTGAGCCACCCACACCACATTTGGTTTTCAGTGTCTTACCGAGCTCTTTGAGGTCATCGTCAGTGCCTACGAATCCAGTGATGAGTGTCACGGCTTTACCTCCACGATTGCGGCGGTCGAGTTCGATGCGTAGGTTTTGTTTCTGTGGTTCGAGAGTGTCCATTTCTGGTTCCTCGTCTGTTTCATATTTATAGTCAGGATTGGTCGAATAGACTACATTTAAGCGTGATTTCCAGTCGTTCATATTTTATCTAATTAAGAATTAAGAATTAAAAATTAAGAACCGAAGGACTTTGAGCCTTTGGCGATAAAATTAAGAATTTTCAATCAATGTTTTTTGCTTGTTTTTTAGGAATTAAAATTGAAAGTGCCGAATGGTAATTCTTAATTCTTCATTCTTCATTTTTCATTATTTAAAGAATTTGTGTGAGAAGTTATAAACAAGCATTACGTATGCGCGGTGGTTGCCAACAAGGTGGTCGCCTGTGACAGAGTAGTTGGCATTTGGTTTGCCATACATCACGCCTGTATATTCATATTCTACGCCAAGTACAAGACCTTTGTAAAGGTATTGAATTGATGGAGCTACGCGGAATATTTGGTCAATGTTGTTGTATCCACGCACATATACACCGTCGAGGTCGTGGCGTGCTCCGAAGTTTTTCATATAACCACCGAGTATTGTAGCGCGCATGTTGTGGTTTTCGCGAGCAGTGTGGTAGGCGAGAGTGAGCCATGTAGCTGACTGAGTGAGAGGTGCATAGTTGAGCGAGTAGCCATCTTCTTTCACTCCATAGTAGCCATAGCCCGACATCATGAGTAGGTGACCTGTGTTTTGTCCGTAGATTGATTTAGCTGCGGCAGTGAAGTTTTTATTGCTATATTGCGCAAAAAGTTGAGTAGCGATTGAGTTGACAGTTTCGTTGACTTTCACAGTTTTGCCGTTAACTTCGGCAGTAGTACGAGGACGGAGTGACATAAATTCGCCACCGAGACCGATTTTTAGGCCGTTAGCAGCATAAGTTACACCGAGGTATAGTTCTGGTAGTCCACCGAACACTTGATATTCTGTAGAGTTGCCATTTGGACCAGGCGCAGGGTATTGCAATTGGTAGATAGCTGCGGCTGAGAGTGTCACGTTGCTAACTTTAGCATTGTATCTCACTTGCGGAGCGCGAGAGAAGGCGTTGAATGGAGCACCAGTGTTGAGCGACACGATGTTAGGTAGCAAGTCGCCTGACATAGGGTGCCATGATTGACCAGCAAGGAGTTGGTGGTGTTTCCAGTTGAGACCTATCCAAGCGTGGCGGATGCGGAACATGTTGTAGTTAGCTCCTGCGCCACAGAAGTCAGTTTCGATTTTGGCATTGATAAACATACCACCAAATGTAGGCGATTTGAAGTTGAATCCAAGGCGCGATACCACTGCTAATAGGCGTGATGATGGTATAGCGTTGAGGTCTTCTTCGAAAGAGTTGAATTGGTGGTCCATAGGTATGAAGCTGAACAGTTCGCCCACTGCAGCGAGAGTTTTGCGAGAGTCGAAAGTGAAGTCGTTGCGTACGAAACCATACACCTCCATTTCGTAAGGCTCTTGTTTTGGAGCAATGTTTGTTGTGTCGGTAGCGAATGCTGAAGTTGTTGCTAGCAAAAATAGTAGAACGATAGTAGCGGTTTTTAGACGAGAAATCATAGTAAAAAAGAGTAAAAATATGTGTTAATTTTGAATTTATTTTTTGTTGAATACACAATGAGAGTGTGTATTGGAGAGGGTAGGTAGAGGGTTGCTTGCAGTATGCTGTATCCTATATTTAAGTTTAGTGTATTTCGAAGGTTGCATACACACTGAGAGTGTGTATTTTTATGTAGTTGAAATTTGGTGAATTTTCAAAGTGCAAAGTTATGAAAAAAAAACGATATTTATTATCTATTTTTGTGTCTTTGTTGAGATTATTTAATTTTGTTTAAAAAAATGAGAAAAAGCATCTCACTAAATGGGTGAGATGCTTTTGGGTTGTCTATAGTCGATTGTGTATCGATTAGATCATGAATGATGCTACGAGCGCAAGGATTGCGTAGAACTCAGGAAGAGCGGCGTAGATGAGTGTGTTAGTCAACACGTCGTTGCCTTGTGCGATTGATGCGATACCATCGGCACATACTTGACCTTGACGGATTGCTGAGAAAAGGCAGATTGCACCTACTGCAAGACCTACGCAGAAGAGCATGATACCATCAGCAGCATAGTCTTTGCCCATCCATGCAAGGAATGCTACGAAACCGTAAAGACCTTGTGTTGATGGAAGCGCAGAAAGAATCATGTAAGATGATGATGCGCCTGGATTTTTTTTCAATGCACCTTCTGCAGCTTTACCTGCGATTGTTGTTCCAAGACAAGAACCGATGCCAGCAAGACCTAACATGAGTCCTAAACCGAGATAACCTAAAAGTAATTCCATAATGTTTTAAAATTTTTAATTGTTAATAATATTTTATTTATTTGAAATTTTAAATTTGAAATGTGAAAGTTTTTATTCCGAATAGTGACTTTCAACTCTCAACTCTCAACTTTCAACTTTACGAGAGAGTGGTGCGTATTTTTCGCCTTTGCCTTCGTAACCTACGTTTTTGAAGTATTCAACGAATGTCAAACGCAATGGGTGCACGAATGCGCCGAGGGCTGACATGGCAAGGTTGAGTACGTGGCCGATGACAAGGATTACTATGAAACCTGCCCATGTGCCAATGTTTGGATTTTCGCCTAATACCATGGTTGCGATGCTATTGAATGCACCACCGAGCATACCACCAGCAAGACCGAGCGCATAGAGACGGATGTAGCTCAATACGTCGCCTAGAAGGCCTGTAATCATGTTGTAGGTATCCCAAAGTCCTGCGCCAATGTTGATAAGAGGATTGCGTTTTGGGTCGTTGAATAGGTAGATGCCAAGTGCCGAAATAGCTCCGATGGCGATGACAACCCAT
>JAZQRP010000170.1:0-6889 GCA_045629685.1 Candidatus Aphodosoma sp.
GAATCGAATTAGTTAGTGAGAAATTTAATAATGTAAAGGGTGGTTTAGCTATATTTTGACAAATGATGAAAGTTATTCTAAACCCAATAAACAAGAAGATACATACTCTATTAACTTTAGTATAGCAAACGGGAAACATCAAAAAGACAAATCATGGAATAAAAAGAACAATGAAAATAGAGGTCGTCCTAATTTTGAAGTTAACAAAGAATACAATATTGAATAGAAAGATAAACAAATTGGAGAGACTAATTTTCATTATTGCATTTTAGAAATTTAATTTTCTTTATTGAAAACTCTCTATTACAGAGACGTATGTTTACATCTGCACATAAAATAAATTAATCAATATAATTATGGACATAGACTACAAACTCAATTATTTAAGTAAAACTTTTTCAAAAATAGATAGAAAAGGTATAGAAACTTATGTTATCGCCCGAATTTGGAATAAATTAGATAACCTTGACGTAAAAATGGTATGCCAACAATATGTCAAAAGAGAGGATGGTTATGCTTTGCTAGATCTTTATTTTCCACAAATTAATTTTGGAGTTGAGGTTAATGAAAAACATCATCTTACACAAGAAGAAGAAGATAAAGCACGAAAACAAGAAGTGGAATTTCTTGCAAATGTGACTATCCGTACAATCCATTGCGAACGATCACTAATAGATATTCATAAACAAATAGATGTTGTAGTTACAGAAATTAAAAATATTATCAATACAACTCCAAACTTTAAACCTTGGCATGATACACTTTCTCCTAAGGATTATCGCGAACAAGGTATATTACGTGTTGAAGATGATATAATGTTATCTACGGTTGATGATATTTGTGATTTATTTGAAGTGCCAGTTCCTAAACGAGGTTTTTTACGATGTGGGGCAGTGGAATTGTCTCAAGATCCTAATATTATTGTATGGTGGCCAAATGCTGTACATAAAAATTGGGCAAATGAAATAACTGTTGACCAAGAAATTATAACAGAGTATTATAAAATGGATTTAGAAAAACGCAACCAACATATTGAAGAACATCTAAAAAAGGGGCAACGCCGAATAACTTTTTATCACAAGCGTGATATTTTTGGTATCAGTTATTATCGTTTTGTTGGTGTATATGAAATAGATAAAGAACTAAGTAAAAAAGAAAATAAATGCATTTGGCGCAGAGTCGATACAGAATATAAGTTTTAAAAATATTTATATCAACATAAAAAATAAATAAAAGCATACAAACCTTTAAAAATATTATGACTGAAATAATAGAAAAATGTATGTCTTATCCTGAAATAAGTAGACAGAAATAAAAACAGAAAATCGTCTATATTTTTAGAAAATATGTCTATTTTTTTTGGGAAAGAAAACCAACTTGCGAAGTTGCGAAGTATCGCCAAAGCAATTGAATATAAGGACTTTCTATGAAGTTTGCAACTTCGCAAGTTCGCAAATATTTTCAAACTTTCAAATTTTCAAGGTTTGTTTGGAATACCCACTCTCACGTGGTATTCTCCGCCCAAACCCAACAGCAAGGTGCAAGCAAGAAAACCGCCAAGGAATGAGAGCAAAAAATACACATTCACAATGTGTATTTTTGCCGAGTGACGCAGCGGTTCATGACCCAAATGAATAAACCTCCAAAAAATAAGAACAAAAATACACAACGAGAATGTGTATTCTCTTACCCCAAAATCCAAACTTCGAAAATTTGAAAATTACAAATACACAAAAAAATATGAAAGGAAGATTAACTGATGTACTATACAAACTAACAACAATTTGTTACAAAAATAGGGCGTATGCTCGCTATCCTCGATTTAAGGTGAGCCGAATGGTTTGTGGTTATTACCATACGCTTGAGGATGCTGAGAAAAAAATCTGCGAATTGGTTGCCAAAAATGCCGAGACTATTGCCGCTGGTGGCTACGACTGTGAATACTATGGCTTTGAAATTGCCGAAATTCCATTTAACGTGGATATCTGGAGACAAGATGCATCGCAGCGCACACGCACCTACTTGGAAGATGGCTCTTTTTTTGCAGAAACGAAAGTATCGACCATCGAATCTTCTGATTTTGTGAAAGGTTGTGAGCCTTTCAAAGGAAGGAGTGAAGAGGAGTGCCGTTTCAGAATTGGCGACTTGGTAGAGGTGTTGGCAGGAGATACTGTATCGCTGGAGATAGTCTGCAGTTTGCCCCCTACGCCAGAACGAGTCGAACAGATTTACCATAACGTGAAAAGGGATTTTGAGCAACGTGGAATAGACACAACAAACGATGAAATATGTTGGATTTTGGACGATACCGACGACTGCTACACAACTCTTGATGATGGCGAGGGATATATAAGCCACTCTCATCCGCCTACAATATGCCTCTTCCCTGTTCGCCGAAAAGTTTCGGACAAATTGCGCGAGATGTTAGAGCGTGGATTAGAAAAAGCACAAAACGAATAACATTATTAAAACACCAAAGGCTGAGTCGATGGCTCAGCCTTTGGTGTTAAAATGAAATAAATATTTCACCTTTTAAATATCTCACATGACGTTCACTGTAACATTGTGGTGCTGGATTGATATAACAACCAGTGAAGGTGGATTGTGTTGGTGGTTGGTGTCGGTTTTGGTGTAAATCAGTCCAATACTCTTTTGTGAGGTCGTTGAATGTAGTGTCGGTTTCGTATTCGGCGATTATTGTGCCATCTGTTTTGACGTATTTGAGGTTTTTGTTGGGCTCGTAATACAAGAAACTATCTTGGTTGAATTGTTGGGCAAGGTCTATAGCGAATTGAATCAATTTGGAGAACTCACCAACCTCGCAATGTTGTTTGTTATCGTAATTGAAAATTACAAATGATTCTTCAAAGGTCTGTGTGTCACGTTCTTCACCAAGATTTTCGTTGAAACTACCATAAATAGGCATATAAGAATATTTTCGGGACCTGATAGTTGAAATCAACTCTCTTATTTTATCAAAATCACTATCACCACAACCAATGACAATAAATCCATAAGTGGAATATTTGTCGAAGAGTGTTTTAGCTCTGTTGTCGGTGATGCTTACGAGAGGAGCATTATTGAAAGTGTGAGGATAATTATCACTTAAAAAGTTTTTGTTTGTTGCTTCCATATTTAGTTTTTGTTAAAAAAATGTTTTATTCTCCGAAAATGCATTTTCTTATGTATGCAATCTTTTGCCCGATATGATTTGTAACATACTCGAGCAGTTTATCTTCATCGGTATATTCATTATGAGTTTCGCAATACGATTTCAATCGTTGTGATATATCGTTATTCACATTTTCGAATAACGAACTGTCAAAATAAAATTTATAGTCATTGTAAATAATTGAATAATCAACTACTTCGGTTTCTCCTTCGTATTGTATTTTAGTTTCACCCTTTTTGACGTATGGGTTTAATACACGGTCGGCAAAACCTTTATCCTTATCACGTATTTCCCAATATTCTACGACAAAATCCTCATCGGTTGGATAGGCATAAAAGAACGAAGTTTGATCATATTTATAGTTCAATTTTTTGGCAGTTTCTAATCGCATATTAAACACCATACGGCATCTCATATTATTGCCCTTAAAACGTCCATCAATTGAGGTATTGATATAGTGACATTGTTTTAAGTCTTTATTTAAATCGTTATACACCCATGGTGCTTTACAACTTTCGCGCACAGAGAATGGATTTTCGTCAGTAAATATAACAAAACTGCCGATTTTACCCATATTCTTGCCATTTAACGTTAAATCCTTGATGAATTTAACGTTATGTTCTTTGGCATTTGCTGATAGTTCTGATAATAATGATTGTAAATCTGTCATAATGAATTATAAATTAAAAGTTAAAAACCGATACGACGAGTGGTGTGGTTGTTGAATAGTTCGCATTTGCAAGCTTCGTGGATGGCGTCGATGCTGATTGTGTCGTCGCCTGATAACACTGCGTTGACGATTTGTTTGCGGGCGATGTTTTCGATTTGACCACCGCTGAAAGAGTATTCTTTGGCTAAGTTGTAGGCTTCTTGCTCGGTGATGTCGGGCAACATACTATGCCAAATGTGTTTGCTTTCGGCTGGCGTTGGTTTTGGGAATTCGATTTTGTAGAGAAAACGTCGTTCGAATGCCGAGTCGAGATTGCCTGTGAGGTTGGTGGTGGCAATCATTATGCCTTCGAGATTTTCCATCTCTTGAAGGATGATGTTTTGCATTGCATTTTCCATCTTGTCTACGCCAGTTGTAGCACCTTCGTTGCGTTTGCAGAGAATGGCATCTGCCTCGTTAAACAAAAGTATAGGGGCTAAATCGGATTGTTTACAATAGCTTTTGTATTTGTCGAAAATAGCTTTGGTGTTTTTCTCTGTGTCGCCAACCCATTTGCTGCGTAAATTTGGCACATCGACAATCATAATATCACGACCAGTGCTTCGTGCTAATTGCAATACCGACTCGGTTTTGCCTGTACCAGGCGCACCATAGAATATACAGGTAAAGCCACGACGCATGCCATGTTTTACTAAATTTTCTTGCACAGAAGCAAATCTGTCGGCTTGCAAGAGAGAGTCGAGTTGTTGGATTTGTTTGCTTACAGTTGGATTGAAAAATAATTGTTTAGGCGTGATTGAATCGGCTGATTTGAGGTCGCGAGTGTTTTTAGTTGGAGTTCTCTTTTCTATTTCGCTTAAAAATGTCTCTTTAGCCTTATCGGTTAGTTTCCACGCATTGCTTTCTACTTGACCATCGCTATTGCAATGTTCTACAAGACCATCTGTTTGCAAATAGTGCGACCCCTCTTCGAGTGCTGATGCTTGCCAGCGTGCCACGTGTGCACGAGGGAAAAAGTCTTCAATATCACCTCTTGTTATATGTTCGTCGTCATTTTGAATATAAAGATTAATCATTACGCAGAGTATTATTAAATTATCATTTACAAAAGCTGTATTAATAAATTTAGACAACTCATGCGCAATCGTAAGATGGGGATTGTTGCGTATCAAAAGATTTAGGTTTTCTCGAAAATATTCAAAAGAGATATTATCTTTACGTTTATCATTCATTAAATCATGTAGTTCGTCTATCCATTGGTCGATAGGTAGATTTTTATACTCTTGAGGGATGTAGGTCGTATTCTCGCGTATAGCTTTGACTAATTCGCCAGGAATAGAGTAGAAAACATCGTTTTTGTCATTTTTTGATTGACGGATAAGTTTTTTCTTCTCCAATTCCTCGATAGCCGACCAATAGGTTAGGATTTTCACTTTATTGCAATCAAAGAAACGAGCAATGTCGGAAATAACGATGCAGGTATCCGAAAAGTCGTTGAAGAAAGCAGAAAACATCATGGCTGCATCGTCAGAGATGTCGAGATGTTTAGACAATCTTTTGATGTAAGGTTTGGCTGCTTTGATGTTAGTTTCAGACAATTTGTTGTCTTCCATTTTGCCGATAATGGTGTCAATCAATTGAATTTGAGACATGTTGTCTAATTCTACAAGTGTCTTTTTTGCTTTCATAATGTTATATTTTAAAAGTTTATTAAATGGTTTTCCCCTTGGCTATTTGTATATAATATAATAAAAGCTATCTCTTTTTTTAATGTAAAGGCGGTATTTTTTTGAATTGTAAATTTCATTGCAAAATTAGCTTCTGTTTTTGACAACTTTTGACAATTGGGAAATGTGAGCAAAAAAAAAGAATCCGCTCCTACTGGTTGAGTAGTGAGCGGATTTTATATGAAAATCGCACTGCCATTTTGTTGAGAAAGAATTCCTATTATGCAAGATTTGAGGTGTTCCAGTTCGTTGTAATCTGCTGACCATTGTGGTTACAACTCCTTTCGGAGAAGCGCAGCCCGCCATTGATAAAGGAAGTTAGCCTCGGTGGTGTTAAAAAGTAACTGTTGAATTTTCTAACCTCAGGCTGATGGTGTGATTTTGTACTATTAGAAATGCAAAGAGTGTGCCAATTGATGCGGTGTTAAAGAAAAAGGTTGACTTCTCGGGTGAGAAATCAACCTTTATTTTTGAGATTGCGGACACGGCATGCCGTGTCCCTACATTGTGTAGTTTAATTATTTAAGGATACCAGTTTCGTAGAGAACGGCATTAGTTTTGCGAACTGCAGCTTCAGAAGCAGCGAATTTAGCTTTTTCGTCTTCAGTAAGTTCGATTTCAACGATGCGTTCAATACCGTTTTTGCCAAGAATTACAGGTACACCGATCATGATGTCTTTCATGCCGTATTCGCCATCGAGGTAAGCAGCACAAGTGATCATTTTGCCTTGGTTTTTGATGATAGATTCAGCAACAGCAGAAGCAGCTGCACCTGGAGCCATCCATGCAGAAGTGCCGAGAAGACCTGTGAGAGTAGCACCACCAACCATAGTAGATTTAACAACTTCTTCTACTTTTTCTTCGCTGAGGAAGTTGCAGATAGGCATACCTTTGTAAGTAGCAAGACGTGGGAGAGGAATCATTGTAGTGTCGCCGTGGCCACCGATAACGATACCTTCAACTTCGTTAGCGTTGCAACCGATAGCTTGGCTGATGAAATATTTGAAGCGTGAGCTGTCGAGAGCACCACCCATACCGATCACGCGGTTACGTGGCAAACCGAGAGTTTTGTAAGTAAGGTATGCCATAGGGTCCATAGGATTAGCAACGATAACGAGGATAGCGTCTGGTGAATATTTCAAGCAGTTTTCAGCTACGCTTTTAACGATACCTGCGTTAACACCGATAAGCTCTTCGCGAGTCATACCAGGTTTACGAGGAATACCAGAAGTGATGATAACAACGTCAGAACCTGCAGTTTGTGAATAGTCGTTTGTAACACCTAAGTCGGAGGCCAAGCGGTCTTAGGAAGGCAATTGA
>JAZQRP010000171.1:0-3366 GCA_045629685.1 Candidatus Aphodosoma sp.
TCCACTATATATTTTATACTCTCCCGAATAGTGGGTAATTCTTACTCCTCCGTCCTTAAAGTTTTTGAGATTATAAATATAATTTGAAATATTTCCCCACACTGCGAACAAGGTAACTAGACTTGCAACTAAGCTAATTATAGCCATTATAATTGACAGATATTCCATACTATTATTTATTTTTATTCTCTTTAGTAGTTTTATCTTTTGGAAAGAAATTATCTAACCACCCTTTTTTACGAATTGACTCATATAAACTTCTATCATTAATTAATAGATCGTTAAGTGATTGATATTTCGACACCATTCTTTTGCAAGTGTCGTAATCAAAATATCTGCGTAATGGTATGGGATAAAAATCATCTAACCACCCATTCTTTCTGGCACAAGTATAGGCTCCATAGGCACTTTTTCCAAATTCATTTCTATTAGAGTATTTTGAAGCTTCTTCTTTACAACTATCATAATCCCACTCAGAATGTGGTTTATTGTAAGTAAGCCAAGTATAGTTTTGCAGCCACCCCATTTCTTTTGCTTTGTCGTATGCTCCCTTACAATATTTACGAAAATCCTTGCGTGAATTATACTTAAGTGCTTCTTCTTTACAAACATCTTCAGTCCATTTTGTTTGTTTTTCAATCCGTATCTCTTCGCCTCTAAACCAATCAAATTTCTCCAACCACCCTCTTGCTTTTGAAATCTTATAAAGGTATTCATATTCTTCACACATTTCATGGATGGTTTGAAATGCTTTAGCAATATTATATGCTTTTTCAAAAGTCCATTTTCCATGTGACAAGGCACCAATAGAACTACTTTTTGCTCCAGTTGCAGCCTTATTAAGCATAAAATATCCACAGGACTCATAATACTTTCTCCAATAATCTTCTCGCTCTCTTCCTTGTTGTATAGTCAAATTTTCTTCTATGATATGCATTTTCGGTATGTTACAGTTATTTTTATGTGCGAACTTGTATACCGAATCTGTTTCGTAACTATTGTGTTCTAAATCTCTTATATGTTGGCGATACATTAATGTCCTGCCGACATATGCTGCGTTTTCGGTTTCAAATAAATAACAATAGACACTATCTACCTTTGCATCTGCGTCTGAAAAGTCAGGTATCCATGTGTAATCTGCTAACCATCCATTCTTTCTAGCAACATTGTAAGCTCCCGTACTTCCTTTGTTAAATGCATTTCTTGTCTTGTATTTTTTTGCTTCTTCATAACAAGTATCATAGTTCCATTTTTTGTTATATGGTTCTATAGGCTCTTTTATCAACCAAGCGTATTCTTTGAGCCATCCTCTGCTTCTGGCAACCATATAAAAGCGGTGGGATTTTGTACGAAAATCATTATAATATTGATATTTTTGAGCTTCTAACAAACATTGATCGTGATTATATAAATTGATATAATGCTTAAGCCATGTGTATTCTTTTAACCATCCATTTTTCCTTGCAACACAATAAGCAGTTATTGAATTAACGCGAAAATCTGTTTTGGTAGTATATTTTTTTGCTTCTTCATAGCAAGTATCATAATTCCATTTTTTCGCATTTTTAGGTTTTATGAACCATGTACACTCTTGTATCCATCCTTTACGGCTTGCGGCACTATATGCTTTAGGATTTTTCTCCTTAAAATCATGCGAATGAGTATATTGGCGTGCCTCTTGAAGTACGCGTTCTTTTGTCCAATGTCCGTTTGGAAGTTGTTTTCTTTTTAGCCAAGTATAATCTTTTAGCCATTGGTTTTTACAAGCAATATTAAAAGCGATTGGGCTTTCTTTAATAAAAAGGCTTAACTCCTCATACTGACGAGCAGTTTCATAACATTTTTCTTTTGTCCAAATTTTTTGTTTAGAACTACTCTTAATTATACCACATTGAGGACAGCCAATTCCTTTCAAATGACTGCTTGCTCGTTGCCAAAACTCACCATGTTCTGGACATATGATACATATTTTTTCTGTATTCCCTTTATATTCTGCTTTAGAATAATCATACTTATTTTGATGCACTGAATTTGCTCTGTTTATAAAGTCAACAGTCCTCATTTTCTTTCTACCAGAACAAATAGAACATCCATAACCACTCAAATGATTTTTTGCTTTTTGCCAGAACTCACCGTGCTTTGGACATATAATGCATATTTCTTCTTTATTGCCCTTATATTCTGCTTTAGAATAGTCATACCTATCCCCATGCACTCGTTGGGCTTTTTGTATGAATTCTTCAGTGGTCATTGTATTATTCGTTTATTTTAATTTTGCAAAGGTACAAATTTTTGATGAGATTTGCAAATAGAATTGTTTTTCTATTTAGTAGAGTGAATGAGGGAGCCGATGATGAAGCCACGGAAAGTGGTATAGGGATTGGGGTGAGTGTTGGGATAGCGGTCGGCTTTCTTGCGGTAGTCAGCGTATTTCTCTTCCCATTCAGCACGGAGTTCGGGGGTGTTCATGATGACAGAGGTTTGTTTGACCGCCTCTGCGAAAGAAGAAACAGCCTTCTGGCGAGAGGGCGCAAGAGGACCTTTATACGGATGTTTGACTACATAAGCATGCGTGCGACCATTGCGGGTGCGCATGATAATCTTACCGGTGGAACCGAGTTTGCCCGACATAGAGTCGAAGGGATGAGAGAGAGTGGTACGTGCCATCGTGTTCGGCAATCGAGCACGCGAGTATTTTTTAAGACAATTATTTTAGGTAACAAAAATACGCTTCACTACGTTCGCTACAAAAATAATTAAAAATCAATGGTGTCTTTTGTTTCTGCCCAAATGAATGCAACACGTTGCATTGGTGGGCAAAACAAAATCAATTTATACTCCGCGTTCGGAATTCCTCTATGCCAGAGAGGGGATAAGGATTAGTAATTATGGGTGCAAAGGTAGTGAAAGTTTTGCAGATTTGCAAGTTTTGGAGGGTAAAATTTTGATTTTATAGTGAAATGGTGAAAGTAGTTGATAGATATGGTATTCCTAGGGTAAAAATAGGGTAATCTATCGTGTATCTAACGTATATCTATCGTGTATCTATCGTATATGTAACGTAGTTGATAGCGGAAGGGTAGAGGAGAAAGCCTACCCCTAGCCCCTCCCTAAAGGGAAGGGAGATGTACCCCCAAAGCCCCCCAGCCTATTAGGGTGTAGAGTGTAAGGTGCAGAGGCGAGGGAAAAAAAGAACAAGCGCAGCTTGGGGACTGCGCTTGTGGAAGATTATTGATTCTTATTAGCAGCGATTAACGTACTTGAGTCAATGACTTCACGTGGGCGTTGAAAGCGTCCTTCTTGAGCAAGTCCTCGAGGGTGAGGTGCATGCGGTAGTTCCAGAAATGCTCTGGGTTAGAAGGTAAG
>JAZQRP010000172.1:0-17208 GCA_045629685.1 Candidatus Aphodosoma sp.
ACTTGATAAAACAACTTATGTGGTTGATATATATTTAATCAATAGGTTAGAGGAATCAATAAATCTGGAAGTATTCAAAGGTGGTGAATTGTCATCATTTAATTTAATGTTTGAAGATACTACCTATTTTACTACAATTGAATATTATATGATTGAAGGGGAAGAACTTGTTGAATTCCCTGGTCTGTCTGTATATAATGATTCTATAAGTTTTATTGATAGTGTTAATGTGTTTTATAATGACAATAAATATACTTATATTTACCCCAATAGAAAAATACATCAACTTTTAAATATTAATAGTTTTGAAGAAAATGGGTGGTGGATAATTGATATTAATGAAAAGAAAAAACAAGGATTAGGGTGGGAGTAATTAGTAATAATTTGAAATTAAAAGCAAAATATAATTGATTAATAGTGCTGCAACCATAAAAAGTTGTGGCTCTATTTACTACTTATTACAACAAAAAAAATCACAAACTCAATCACCATATATAAACTTTTTTGTATCTTTGCACCATAATCTAATACTAAATTCGATATGAAAACAAACAAACTATTCATCGCCATGATTGCAACTGCCTTAGGCCTATCATGTTGCACTAACAACAAACAAACTATCATGTATCCCGAAGCTCACAAAGCCGAAACTGTCGACACCTATTTCGGCACCGAAATCCACGACCCTTACTCTTGGATGGAAAACGACACTACTGCCGAAGTAGCCGCTTGGGTTAAAGCCGAAAACGAAATCACTTTCGCGCACCTCGACAAAATCCCATTCCGCAAACAACTCAACCAACGCTTGACCGAACTCATCAACTACGAAAAAATCGGTGCTCCAAGCAAAAAACATGGCAAATACTATTTCTTCAAAAACAACGGTCTCCAAAACCAAAGCGTTCTCTACACTAAAGATGCTTTAGATGCTACGCCTGAGGTGCTTCTCGACCCAAACACTCTATCCGACGATGGCACTGTAGCATTAGACCAAACATCTATCTCAAACGATGGAAAATATTTAGCTTACACAATATCACGCAGTGGTAGCGACTGGAAAGAGATTTTTGTAATCGACCTCGAGACTCGCCAACATATTGCCGACCACATCGTATGGGCTAAATTCTCTGGCGCACAATGGCACGGCAATGGCTTCTACTACAGCGCATACGATGCTCCTGTCGAAGGCAAAGAGTTCTCGAACGTCAACGAAAACCACAAAATCTATTACCATCGTCTCGGCACTCCTCAAACCGAAGATGTTCTAATATATCAAAACCCTCAATTCCCTCGCCGATTCTATTCTTGCTCTGTAAGCGACGACGAGGAGGTGATGTTCGTTTACGAATCTGGCGCAAACAACGGCAACCGCCTATTCTTCAAAAACCTGAAAGCAGGCGACAACGATTTTACTCTCATCGCTAACAACGATGACTATGAGCAATATTTCATCGAAAAAATAGGCGACTATCTCTATTTCTACACCAACGACAATGCGCCTAAATACAAAATCATGCGCGCCAACATCAACAACCCAAGTCGCGAAAATTGGGAAGATGTTATACCCGAAAACGAAAACACCCTCAACGGATGCGAAGCTATTGCAGGTCACTTCATCGTAACTTACACCGAAGATGCTTCCGACCACGCCTATATCTACGACTACGATGGCAACCGAATCCAAGAGGTCAAACTCCCAACTCTAGGCAGCGTTGGTTTCTCTGGCAGCAAAGACGACAACGAAATTTTCTACTCTTTCTCATCATACATCACCCCTACAAGCATATATAAATATGATATAAAATCCAACGAATCAACTCTCTATCTCTCGCCTGAACTAAAATTCAATCCCGAAGATTATACAGTTGACCAACAATTCTTCGCCTCTAAAGATGGCACCCAAATCCCAGTCTTCCTCATCCACCGCAAAGACATCGTTAAAGACGGCTCTAACCCCGTACTCCTCTATGGTTACGGAGGATTCAACATCAGTCTCACCCCATCATTCTCCACTTCTCGCATCCCATTCATCGAAAATGGAGGTATCTACGCCGTTGTCAACCTTCGTGGTGGTGGCGAATATGGCGAAGAGTGGCACCTCGCTGGCACTAAAATGCAAAAACAAAACGTATTCGACGACTTCATCGCTGCTGCCGAATATATGATTTCAGAACAATACACATCGGTTGGCAACATTGCTATTATGGGAGGCTCTAATGGTGGACTTCTTGTAGGCGCAGTGGTCAACCAACGCCCCGACCTCTACACTGTTGCTATACCTCAAGTTGGTGTAATGGATATGCTCAAATACCACAAATTCACTATCGGTTGGAATTGGGCGCCCGACTATGGCACAAGCGAAGATAGCGAAGAGATGTTCCGCTACCTTCTCAACTACTCGCCTATCCACACTATCAAAAACGACGGCACACCATACCCTGCCATCCTCGTCACTACCGCCGACCACGACGACCGCGTTGTTCCTGCCCACTCATTCAAATATGCTGCTACACTACAAGCTGCCAACACAGGCAACGCACCAAAACTCATTCGCATCGAAACCAATGCAGGTCACGGAGCAGGCAAACCTATCAGCAAACAAATCGAAGAAACTTCCGACATATTTGCCTTCATTATGCACCATTTAGGTATGAATTATAGCAACAAATAAATGCATAAACAATATGCATCACAACCATACCCCAAAAAACAGATAAAAAATTATAAGTTACAAACAAAAGTTAAATAAATTTAAACCTTAAAAAATTCACCTCAAAACATTTTGCAATCTCACAAAAAAGTCGTAACTTTGCGTCGTGTTTTTCATGGTATTAGATTTAAGGTTAAGAAAAGATTGTGGTAGCCGCGACGGCTGCCCTTTCTTGTTTTTAGACCTATCCTAAATTTTTATTATCTTTCTATATTTCAATATTTTATGCCCACTATATTGCGCAACGCGTTAAAAACTGCACTCTGGATTATACGAATTATAGTTCCCGTATCATTCGTGGTCACTTTGCTTGATTTTTACGGCGTAATCGAATGGATTTCTATCTATACTGCACCTCTTTTCCGCCTCATCGGACTTCAAGGCAATGCTGCAGTAGTCTATTTCTCATCACTTTTTCTCCCTCTCTACGCACCTATCGCCATCATCGCCACACTACCACTCTCTCTGCGCGAAATCACAATACTTGCGTTGATGTGCCTCATCACTCACAATTTGCCGATTGAATGCGCCGTACAACGCCGCTCTGGCACCCCATTTTGGCAAACCCTCGTCATACGCCTAACTTTCAGCATACTTGGAGGCATCTTACTCAACCTGATACTCCCCGATACGCTTAGCTTCAACTCCTACCCTAAGTTAGTGGAGGAGCCACAGGCGGAGGGGTATGAAAATCTCTCAACTCTCAATTCTCAATTACTAAACTGGCTCAACAACACAGCATCACTCTGCATCAAAATCATACTAATTATCACTGCCTTAATGTATGGTCAATTTCTCCTAAAGCGTTATGGCATAATCAACAAAATAGCACGCCCACTCGCTCCACTAATGCGCCTTTGCGGACTTCAACCAAGCAGTGCATTCCTTTGGCTTGTGGCACAAATCGTAGGTCTCACTTATGGTGCAGGCATTATGGCGCAAGAAATCGAAGAGTCTGGTGCCAATCGCGAGGAGCTACATCGCATCAACCTCCACATCTCGGTCAACCACTCGCTCATCGAAGATACTGCCATATTCTGTATGCTAGGCGTCGCATGGTATTTCCTCGTAATCCCTCGCCTAATATTCGCAATCATCATAGTCCAAACCTACAATTTAGTTAAAAGAAACATTCATTTAACATAAATCAAACTCGGATAACTGCAAATCACAAGGCATATACTTTTAAAAAAAACAAAACAAACCTCTCAAACTTATCAATAACTCCAAAACTCTTAGTCCCCAAAAGCAAATTTGTACTTATGTTAAAAACAAAAAAATGAAAATCATCTTAAACATCATAGCCTTTACGTGCGTCGGACTTGCCTCTCTCGGTATGTTCCTACCCGTACTACCCACAACTCCATTCCTCCTACTCGCCTCGTGGCTATTCCTGAAAGCCAACTCTGGCTGGCGCGATTGGCTACTCAACCATAAAGTATTCGGACCCTACATACAAAATTTCCTCATCCACCGCGCTATCCCCCTCCGCGCAAAAATAGCTTCCATATCTACATTATGGGCAACAATCCTACTTTCCGTCTACATTGTCAACCCAATTTGGCTAAAAATTCTACTAATTTTTATCGCAATTTGCGTAACAATTCACCTACTTTCATTCAAAACGCTCCAAAAATAGTCCAATCATCGCTCCAAAAACACCCAAATACAAGGGTACAAAATGCTATATCGTCATAAAAAAAGAAAAAAATACACACCCCAAACAACTATAAAACAACAACTTATAAAAAAGTTAAAAAATAATTGCAAAAACATTTGGACAATTCAACAAAAAGTCGTAACTTTGCATCGCTTTTGAAAGATAAAGCAAATGATTGTCTCATGGTGTAATGGTAGCACTACAGGTTTTGGTTCTGTCTGTCGAGGTTCGAATCCTCGTGAGACAACAGAAAAAAGAGATTAACTCACCGAGTTAATCTCTTTTTTTTGTAATACTCAAACAACCATCTCTATTGTCCCCCTGTCTTAGGGGGACGAGCTCAAAGAGCGGAGGGGGGGCAAATACCTAATTATGGAAATAACTCTACGCCTAAACATAACCTCACGAGAAGATTGGCGCAATTGGCTCACTCAAAACCACAACACACAAAAAGAGTGCTGGCTATCCGTCACACGAGGCAAAACCAACAATGGTGTACTCTATCTCGATGCAGTAGAGGAGGCGCTTTGCTTTGGTTGGATAGATTCCACAACCAAATGCGCCGATGGCATCACCTACCAACGCTTTTCACCACGTCGCAAAACAAGCCATTGGACCGAACTCAACAAAGAGCGCGTTCGCCGTCTCGAACGTCTCGGACTAATGACCGATGCCGGTCGCGCCACCCTCCCTGCCGATTTCAACACACCTTTTATAATAGAGGAAGACATCTTAGCCCTGCTACAATCCGACCCCGCAGTGTGGCAAAACTTCCAAAACTTTCCACCTCTCTATCAACGCATCCGCATCGGCAACATACAATACTACCGCCGCCGCAAATTAGAATATCAAACCAAACTCGACCGCTTCATCGCACAAACACGTCAAAACATCATCTACGGCGATTGGCACGACAACGGCCGATTATTATAACTCAAAAATGTAAATTTTCCTATACATAATTTACTTGCACCTTACAATTAACTATACCTAACAAAAAAAATGTACATTATACATTGTAAATTGTGCATTTTTTATTAACTTTGCACCGTCTTAACTATGGGGGTGCCAGAATTAGATAACAGAGCACAAATAACAATTTGTTTACCTTTTGAATAAATAATAAGATATCTGTAGTCTGTAAATTGTAATCTGTAATCTATTTTTCTGGCTGAGATCACACCCTTTGAACCTGGGCAGGTTATGCTGCCAAGGGAATAAGTATGAAACCTATAGTAGCAAGTAATAAGTAGCAAGTCGTAAGCAATCTTACAACTTAAAGCGAATAAGACTTACTACTTTTTTTATTTTCTACTATCTCCTATTAGTTGAGCATTATGATTATTAATACATTAATGTTCAATGACAATGAAAAAATCACTCGCAATCCTCATTGCTTATCTGGCAACATGTTTGGCTCTCCATGCCGAACCCGTAGTGAAATACTACAACGATTCCACTGAAACACAACATGCCGATTTAGAGGAAATTACCATCACCTCTACGCGCATCAACAACTCTGGCACTCTTGCTAAACAAGAGATTAAATCCGAAGATCTCCAACTCACCAACACTGGTGTAAATCTCCCTTTCCTACTACAAATGACGCCTTCGCTCGTGGCTACTTCCGACGATGGTCTCGGCATTGGCTACACCTATTTCCGCATACGTGGCACCGACCACACTCGCATCAACACTACCGTAAATGGAGTGCCACTCAACGACTCAGAGTCGCAAACTGTGTTTTGGGTAAATATGACCGACATTGCCTCATCTACCAATAGCGTTGAAGTTCAGCGTGGTGTGGGCACCTCAACCAATGGTGCTGCCGCTTTTGGTGCTTCGGTCAATATGCAAACTGCTAAAGCCACAACCGAACCATACGCCCAACTCGCGTTCAACGGCGGTATGTACAACACCTTCCGCGAAGAGGCTAAAATAGGTACGGGCATTATGCCTAACGGCTTTGCTTTCGATGCGCGTGTGTCGAAAGTAAACTCGGATGGCTATCTCGAACGTGCCTATTCTGACCTATTATCTTACTATACTTCAGGGGCTTGGTATGGCGACCAAACTATGGTGAAACTCCTTTTCTTTGGTGGCAACGAAACCACCTATATGGCTTGGGATGGCGTATCGGCAGAAGACCTAAAAACCAATCGTCGATATAATCCTGCCGGTCAATATATCGACGACGATGGCAACATTGCCTACTACGACAATCAGACCGACAACTACGCTCAACAACACGTGCAATTACACATCACTCATTCTTTCAACTCTCATTGGGACCTCAACGCAGCCCTACACTACACCCATGGCGCAGGCTATTACGAACAATATAAGTGCGACGCCAAATTCTCAGCATACGGACTCGACAACTATATAAATGATGCTGAAGAAGAGATAAAACGCTCCGACCTTGTTCGCCAAAAACACCTTGGCAACCATTTCTATGGTGGTGTGGCTGCCATAAACTATCGCAATAGCAAAGTGCAAACCTCACTCGGAGGTGGAGCAAACAACTACAACGGAGCGCATTGGGGCAATATCATTTGGATTCGCTCCGCACCACAAATCTCTCAACTCTCAACTCTCAACTCTCAACTTTCGGAATACTACCGTAGCCGTGGCGACAAATTCGATGCAAACATCTATGCTAAAGCCAATTGGCAGATAACAAAAGAACTCAACCTCTATGGGGACCTACAATACCGCCACATCGACTACAAGATTAAAGGCATCAATGACGAGGATTTGAGCGAACTCGATGTGCATAAAACCTACAATTTCTTCAACCCTAAAGCCGGTATTTCGTATGTAAATCAAGGTCATACGGGCTACTTCAACTTTGCTGTAGCCAACCGAGAACCAAGTCGCGCCAACTTCACCGAGGCTGGCGTCAACGACATACCTCTACCCGAACGTCTCTACGACTATGAATTTGGCTATCAATACCTTCACCACCGATTTGGCGTAGGTGCAAACTTCTACTTTATGGACTACTACAACCAATTGGTGCTCACAGGTCAATACTCCGACGTGGGTGCTTATCTTACCAAAAACGTCGACCGCAGCTATCGTATGGGCGTCGAACTCACTGCTGGCGTAGAAATTACTAAATGGTTGCGTTGGGACGTGAATGCCACACTATCGATGAACAAAATCATCAACTTCAGCGACTGGGCTGACGATTGGTATGCCGATTGGAACGACCCCCTTGTAGCAGAACATGGCGGACAAGTGCTCGTCAACTACGGCACTACCAACATATCATTCTCACCAAACATCATAGCAGGTAGCAACATCCAATTCGACTACAAAGGCTTCCAAGCCAACCTACTCACCAACTACGTAGGCAAACAATATCTCAACAACACCAGCAACCGCAACGCCATGCTCGACGACTACTGCGTCAGCAACTTACTACTTGCATACACTTTAAATTTTGAAGCACCGAATCCAACAAAATCCTCCCCTAAGTTAGGGGAGGTGTCCGAAGAACGGAGGGGTATGTTAAATAAAAATCTCATCAAATCCATCTCTTTCCACATCCTACTCAACAACCTATTCAACACCCGCTACGAATCGAATGGTGGCGTCTATGGCTACTTCGAAGGTGCTGACGCCAACGGCAACTACCTCCCCGAAAACCAACTCCACACCCCATGGTACTACGCCCAAGCAGGAATAAACCTGCACGCAGGTTTCACTATAAACTTCTAAATAAAAAGGCTGATTATTACAATCAGCCTTTTTTATTATCTCAAAATCCCATACCTTCAACATACTATAAATACACCATAAACATACTATAACCGAAAGAGCAAAACAATTAAATCCACATTTCACCACAAAAAATCTCATTTTTAACAATAATTATGAATTATGAATTATGAATTATGAATTAAAACAAGTAACTTTGCAATTATGAAACGATACATATATATAACAGTAATAGTATTTGCAATTGCACTAATTGCATGCAAACGAGAGAAACGTCATGCCGACCTATCAGGCATCAACTTCGACATCAAAATCGAACGCTTCGACAAAGCTTTTTGGACACTCGACACTACCCAAATAGCACAAGAATTCGCCAAATTATCCTCTCAATATCCTAACATTACACCTATTTACACCGAAAACGTCGTGCGATTTGGACATCCAGACTCTGCTACCACACACAACACCTACAAACTATTTCGGGCAAATAAAGAAATCAGAGAATTATACGAAGAGGCGTTGAATATATACACCGATATGACTGATATTGAGAACGATTTAACCACAGCCTTCCGCCGTACAAAATATTTCTTGCCTCAACTGCCAACGCCACAAGTCTATTGCCACGTGTCGGGACTAAATCAAAGCCTCATTGTTGGCGAAACATTCATCTCGCTCAGCATCGACAACTATTTAGGCTCCAACTTCCCTCTTTACGAAAAAATCGGTATATACAAATACCAACGCCCAAATATGCGCCGAGAAAAAGTCGCACCAGACTACATAACAGCTTGGATATCATCCGAAGTTTCAAGTAGCCTTGCCGATAATCTACTCGCCGACATGATTCGCCACGGTAAAATACTATACACCGTATCAGTACTAATGCCCGAAACTGAAGAACGCATAATCATGGGCTACTCCGACGAACAATGGAATTGGGTCAAAAAAAATGAAGCTAACATGTGGAACACTCTCATCGCATCTAAAGACCTATACACAACAAGTATGATGATTAAAAATCAATACGTTGGAGAAGGACCATTCACTAAACCATTCACACAAGAATCCCCAGGTCGCGCAGGAGCATGGCTCGGTTGGCAAATAGTTGAAAGTTATATGCACAACAACCCTCAAATATCCATCCAACAATTACTCCAACAACCTGATGCTCAAGTGATATTAAACAACTCAAACTATAGACCTTGAGGAATGAGGAGTGAGATAAAGAATGAGGAATGATTCTTAATTCTTAATTATTAATTATGAATAATAACCCATTAGAATTATTAAATGCTTATATAAAAGAGCATAAACTGCGACACACTTACGAACGTGAGCGTGTCTTGGAATATATTCTAACCATAGATGGGCATTTCACCGTGCAATCTGTCCACGAGCAAATGAATACCGAACAACCTATTGCACGTGGTTCGATATATAACATTTTGGAACTATTCGAAAAAATAGGAATAATAGTGCGCCACCCTTTCCCTGGCAACGAGGCACAATACGAAACTACCGCACGAGCCAACACCCATCACCACCGCGTTTGCATATCGTGTGGCGCAATAAAAGAATTTTCAGACCAAAAATTCAATAAAGCAATCAAAAATAGGACTTTTGCTTCATTCGAAAAACGATTCCATTCGATATACCTATACGGTTTGTGCAAAAAATGCCAACCAAAGACTAAAAAGACAAAAAAATAAGACAAGCATCTGACTACAAAACAAACCATCAAAACCATCGTATATCAAATCAAGCATGAAACAATTTGACCACTATACTTCGACCGACAAAATGCGAGACCTAATTCAGCACAACAATGCGCTGATAATGGTGCTTGCCCGATTTGACATACCTCTCGGCTTTGGCGAAAAAACTGTGGCCGAAATATGCCAATCTCACAACATCGACACAAATACGTTTCTCGAAGTAGCCAATTTCGTATCTAACAATAGTTTCGATTACACCAACATCTCGGTCAAATCGCTCATCAACTATCTCAAAAAAGCCCACGAATACTATCTCGAATTCAGTCTACCTGCCATACGTCGCAAACTAATCGAGGCCATCGACCTCGCCCACTCCAACGAAATAAGCATACTAATCATTCGCCTCTACGACGAATATGTCAACGAAGTGAAACGACACATGGGCTACGAAAACAATGTCGTGTTCCGCTATGTCGACAACCTACTACAAAAATACCTAAATCGCAACTACACTATATCAACCTTCGCAGGCAAGCACTCGCCCATAGGCGATAAACTAACACAACTTAAAGACGCAATCATCTGCTACTTTCCAGAAAAGAACAACTATCTGCTCAACGATGTGCTACTCGACATCATGATTTGCGAACAGGACCTTGCCTCGCACTGCAAAATTGAGGACCGTCTATTCGTGCCTGCTGTAGAGTTAGAAGAAATAAAACTAAAAAATTCAGGCAAAGCCCAATACTCCGACGACAAAAACAAAGACTTGTCGTACAAAGAAAAATCCGACTCACTCAGTCAGCGCGAAAAAGACATTATTGCTTGCGTTGCCAAAGGTATGAGCAACAAAGAAATTGCCGATGCGCTATTCCTTTCAGTTCACACCGTAACCACCCACCGCCGCAATATCGCAGCCAAACTACAAATTCACTCGCCATCAGGCATCACAATCTACGCCATTGTCAATCACCTGATACGCATCGAAGATCTAAAATAAAAAAAGATAGGGACCACTCAATCAAGTGTCCCTATCTTTTTTTATTTACGAACATAAAGTCGGCGTATCCACAAATAATAGCCCGTGAGAGGCAAACTTGCCCCAAACAAAGCAGCCAAAAAGGCAATCACTCGTGTTGCAATACCACCAAAACTCCCCACATGCACCGAGTATATCCATCCACGCAACTTATTAGCCTTACTGCTATCGACATACAATTGCTCTGACACTATCTCACCAGTCTGCTCACTGAACTTATACTTATCACTTGCCCTCTGATTTCCCCAACCATCTACCGCCACACTCACCTCGCCTTTCGACACTGTTATTTTACTCGCCTCAGGTCGCAACATCTCTACATTTTCAAAAGCCAATTGCCACGAAGCGAATCTATCTGCTTTATTCCTACCTCCTCGTTTATTGTGCGTATCATTCTGGGCAAATGGCTTTTGTGTTTCAACACCAAACACATTATAAAAAGCCGTACGATACCAAGGGAACGACCAAGTCAACCCCGTCAGTGCCATAGCCAACAACACAACCAAAACATAAAATCCACCCGCCACGTGCAAATCATACCAAAACCTACGCCAACCTTTATTCAATTTGACTGTCAATCTATTACGCAACATCTTCTTGCTTCGAGGCAACCACACTACCAATCCCGTAATCAATATCACAACAAACACCAATGTGCTTATACCTACAATAGTTTTACCTACAAAAACTCCCGCATTAGGCGTTGGATCCATCAACCATCGATGAAGGCGAAACATTGTTGCAAAAAAAGGCAATCGCTTATAACTCCCCTTCACCTCACCCGTATATTGATCGACATATACCGATGCGTGTTTTGGTTTCGAGAGTTTCACTTGATAAGCCTTTTCAGCACTATCAAACACAGTTATACTCGTCACTTCTACTCCCTCGTCAAGCGTAAGCGACACTATCTCTGCCAATTGCTCGAGTGGCAACGCCTTTTCGCCCACTTGCTCTACGGTGTATAATTCTCTATAAATCGCTGCGGTTATCTCCTTTTCGAACACCAACATAGCCCCCGAAAAACAGGTGATAAATATCACCAACCCAAACGGCACCGACAACCACAAATGTAATTTCTTCATCAATTTCATATATTAATCTTTTTCAATTTACCAACCCCATTTACTTGCGTAGCCTCTATCGTAACACCTTTTAAAGCTTTAGCCGATTTTGCATCTACTACATAAATCGCAGGATACGAATCTGTTGTCGTCACAGCAATATAAGCCTTTCCGTTTTCGCAATATGGTGCATTACCAAATCCTGAAATATTTTCAGGCAAACCCTCTACTTCGGTCAACTCGCCTGTCTCGGCTTTGAATATAGCCAATTGATTAGCCGTAAAAGTCTTATCAACTGTCAGAGGCGAATCATACATCAACAACAAGAAATAATCTTCGACTATATGCCAACTGCGCAAGAATGCACGACCATTTGACTTCTCCTCAATATTCACATAATAAGTTGGGTCAAATTCCTCTTCTCCTGCCTTAATGCGAACTACACCTGCTGGCAATGTCGTTTGCTGACGAGGGTCCGACATCGTTTTTGCATAACTTGGCGAGAATACATATACATCACCATTGTCGGCAGCCCAAATCATTTGATAATATTGCGATTTATTGCGCCCACAAGCATAACTAATCTTGTCTGTACGAATAAGTTTTTTCGACGTCAAACTTGCATCATCGAATATAGCCACCCAACATTCATTAGGATATTGAGTCCATTGCAATTCATCTTTTTGATAAGCTCCCGAATCCGAACCACCAGCTTCGGTTTTCACCAAATCTTCGTTACCTGCGACAATCCACTTACCGCCACCATCTTTCACACCATATTGACTCAACCCCATTGGCACTGCTGCCGAAAACAATTTGCCATCGCGCTCCAAAATACCGGCCAATGTCACATACTCGCCATTACCAAGAAAATTCTCTGACATATAGGCTTTGTCGGTCGTATTAGCAGTAAATGTTTCTGCCTCAACATTGAGATACGACACCAAAAACATTTTTGGCAAATAGCCATTCTCATCTGCCCACTCTGTAGGTCCGTTGCCTGTAGATGTAACCATAACATACTTGTCGTAAACACCAAATGTAGTAAATCTCTTAACTGCATATTCGCCCGAACGTGCCTCCAATTCGCCCTCTGCGTTGCGAATAAACGAACGTGTTGTGGCTGCATTTCCTTGATTATAAGTCAATCCATAAAGATACTTATCCTTATAAAACACCCATTGCGTCGCACCATCGTTAACCAACCCATTGCCCATTACCGACACATTGCCCGAATCGAGCGACGACGACGAAATCAACACATTAGTTATTGAATTCGACGCTGTTACCGACGATGCTATTACATACTCCGCACCATCCAAATCATTCATTGGTGGTTCTACTTGCGATTCACATGCTGTGAAAACTACAGCCATCACGCTTGCCGATAGCAAGCCTTTAAATAAATTCTTTTTCATAGCTTATTTTTTTTTTTTATTATTTTACTTTCTTTACTTAAAACATATTCTGAATTTCCCATAAAAAGCACGTCCTGCCTTCTGCAAACTGAAATTGTCATATAGCTTTTCATTCGTAAAGTTCCGACATTCAACCGACACATTATATCTCCCCTTTGCAAAACTATATGCCACTGCCAAATTGTGCGAAAACTGACTCGGCACCATATATTCGCCTTTATTTGAACCAATTACCGACGAATAAAACGAAAACTCATGCAGATATTGATTATCATAACTTACTGTCAACACATTACCCTTACCGAACAAATCATACCATGTAAAAGTCACGTCGCCATCGGCAAACAGATATGGCAGATTAGGCATTCTCTGACGATAACCTATATTTGGCATCGATGTACCAATCATAGTTTTCATATTATCGCGCACATCCATTTGAGAGAAATTAGCCCCTATGCTCACCCAACGCCCAAAGCCATAACACACCGAAAGATTGTAACCTAAGGTTTCCACTTTACCATAGTTGATATATGTTGCCGCCACTTTACCGCCACTCAAATCGGCTATATTGCGCTGAATATAATCCTTCGTATTACGATACACAAAACCTGCTTCGGCATATAGCCGATGCTCTCCTATCTTCCTGTTATACGCAAGGTTAAGATTCATATTATCACTATTTTCAGGTTTTATGCCTATATCGCCCATCTCAAGGTCTTCATCGCCAAACATCTCTTCTATCGTTGGCAAACGATAAGCCTTTTCGTACGAAGCCTTCAATTGCAACTCTTCTATAACGAAATATGTGCCTGCCACTCCATAACCTAACGACGAGGTCTGACGCACCGTACGCACAAATTCGGTCTGATTTGCATCTGTTGCCATTGGACCAGACACATACTGATGATAATACTTTCCAAATGCCGACACATTCCACACCTTCGACAACATCAACCTATACGCCAACCCAGTAATATTCTTCACGGTCTGTTTCCCAATAGCATAAGTCTGTGCCTCTGTTGCCAATAGCGAAGTATTCTCCCTATCAAACACATTCATCACATGGTTCAGCGTGAATTTATGCGCATCACCTAATCTGTAATCCACCGACAACGTAGCACTCCAATTGTCACTTTTCATTCTGGTATGTTGCAACGATTGCTCTCCTGGCGAATTAAGCTGTTTTGTCTCGGCCAACCAATTGTATTTCACCCCCGAAGTATCTATGTTTGTAGATATATTATTGTTGTAATTGGCAGTAAACACCACATCCAATCCCTTAACAATCAAGTCGCGCTTACGATATTCCAACGATGGCATCAACGAATAGCCCCTACGATGCTTATCCCCATACACCACATCCTGACGCACTCCGGTTTGAATATCTTTATACATATTGGAAAAAGTAAAACCAAACATCAATCTATCTGCCCACGATTTTCCAACCAACCCAACTTTTGCCACCACAGCTTCGTTGTGATAAGTATCATTGAAGCGTTGCACCCTCTCTTTCTTGGTTTTATCTATCCTCCCTGTCTCAAAATCCTCTACTGCGGCATCAATCCAATAGTTGTTGTCGGAATAATTCTGAAAAGCATTCACCTCATACGAAAATCCATTTTTCAAAGTCTGCCCAAAGTTCACATACGATTTATGCGTATTAAACGACCCATACGAATATGCTGCATCAAGAAACCAATTCCGACGCTTAAGCACACTCTTTTTTGTCACTATATTTATTACTCCCCCTATTGCGTCTGCCCCAAAAGTAACAGGCACTACGCCCTTATACACCTCTATGCGTTCTGCAAAATTCACAGGTATATTATTCAGTCCAAACGACCCTCCTACCCCCTCTTGTGGCACTCCATCGATAAACACCTTCACGTGCTTACCACTAAATCCATCCAACATTACATTCATATCCGACCCTACACCACCCGACTCACGCAATTTCAATCCAGGTGTTTTTGCCAATGCATCACCAAGCGATTTAGTGCTATTTTGCAAATCACGAGTATCTACTGCCAAAGCCGTAAATGCCGAATTTCTCACCCTACTCACTCCCGACGAAACTACCTCCACCTCTTCCAATTCTGTTACCGACATCTTCATCTGAACCTCAACACGTGTAGTTTCGCCAGCAACCACTACAACCTTACACTCTACGTTTTCATAACCCACAGCCGACACCACAAGCTGATACTCACCTTTAGGTACTCTCATTTCAAAAACGCCCTTTTCGTCAGTCATACAACCATAATTAGTTCCCTTCAAATAGACAGTTGCAAAATCAACTACATCACCCGACTCACGCACTACTCCAGAGACACTCCCATCTTGTGCCATCACGCTAAATGCCACAAAACAAGACAAAAACAAAATAAATAAACGTATTTTCATATTCAATTTTAATAAAAATAAACTCCGTCACCATTGACACTGCAAAATTACAACACCCCCACTCCACCCACAATACTCAAAAATAGGTATTTTGCAATTAGTCAAAATAAGGCATAAAAAAAAAGACTCACTACAAATGTTTTGCAGTGAGTCTCTTTATTTATAAATTTAATCGTTCTTATTTTTCCGTTTAGTATAAGTGAAATACCGAGCAGCACGGTGAGGAACACCAACTTCAGTTTCAGCAAGTGCCGAAATACCCTCAAGTTGCATCATGCGCTTTTGGAAGTTACGCACATCACTCTTCTTCTGATAGATAGTATCATGAAGATTACGCAACTGAGTCATCGTGAACTTTTTAGGCAAAAGTTCAAACATAAGATATGGCTCATATTTAAGTTTCAAGCGAATACTTTCCAATGCAGCAGAAATAATATCTTTATGGTCAAATGCGAGATGTTCGTGGCGATAATCCTCAATATTAAGCCACACAATCTGACCTTTTTGACTTGAAGATTGTTGCTTTACTCGATTATTTATCTTAATAAGAGCCACATATCCAACTGTAACAAGGCGACTGATATTCAACCGTTTCACCTTCTCCATCCATGGTTCGTCGGCATAACTACTACGATTAGGGCTACCAAATGCCTTAAACTGATGCAAATAAATATTCGACAAACCAGTATATTCTTCTAAAATACGATATGCCGCACTATCAAGGTCCTCATTCGGCAAAATGATACTACCAGGCAATTTTCGATTATTAAAACCTTCCAACTCCTCGACAGGTACTTCGTCATTACGCTGAACTAACAACACTTTAAGTCGTGATCCATCGAAACCAAATACTACGCAATCGACAGATATCTCAGGTTTATATGTCTCAATTTTACTCATAAATATTCAATTTGAGCACAAAGGTAACATTTATTTTATAAACGACAAAATTATTAACAAAAATTTAATCAAAAAAAATAAAATATTTTTTTATCGAAAAGTGCATTATACAAAAAAAATATATTATCTTTGTGGTTGAATTAGTCTGTACAAGCAAAATCTGACATGAAACAAGAAATCGAACGTTATTTATCTAAATATCAATACGAATCTCTCAATATAAAAGCTGCTTTTTTCGACATGGATGGTGTGCTATTCAACTCAATGCCATACCATGCAGAGGCGTGGAAACGCACAATAAATGCTCACGGAATACCTTTTGAACTGCACGACGCATACGTTTGCGAGGGCAGAACAGGGGCAAGTGTGATAAACGAAGTGTTCTTAAAACACAAAGGTCGCGAAGCTACAGAGGAAGAGATACAATCGATGTACAAAGAAAAAAGCGATTGTTTCAACTCAATTTCTAAGATAGAACGCATACCAAATATCCATCCTCTTCTTGAACAACTAAAAGCCGACGGAGTTGATATTTATATAGTAACAGGTTCAGGACAAGAATCATTATTA
>JAZQRP010000173.1:0-10758 GCA_045629685.1 Candidatus Aphodosoma sp.
CTAATGTTTTTAGTAATAAAGATGGAGAAAATAATCCTCATTTGTATCGTTATTTATCTACTTCTCCTAACATTTATAAAGTTCCACAATCTTATTATGGATCATCTCAAGAGTTTAATGTAAGAAAATCGGGAGTTTATGATATTTTAACTGGATATTATTTTGGATTATTAGATTTTTCTGATATGCTTACTCGTCCTTCAGCAGAAGCCCATGGTATAGTATGGAAAGTAGTAGTTAATGGTTATGATGCGCAAGATGAGTCTGAATTATTGCCTCCGTTAGGTGTTGGTCGTCATAAGTTTGAGGTATATTTCAATCGCGCTATGGATACTGCAGTTGTGCCTACAATATCCATGGGTGTGCGTCCTCCTTATACACAAGTGGCTATTGCAGAAGATGGTAGTTGGAGCGCTGATAGCACTATTTATACTGCATATCTTAATATCACTGGTAAAACTGCTACTGATGGTCTTAATCGTATTTATGTATATGGAGCAGAAGACACTGACCATTTTGAGATTCCAGAAGAGAAGTATCGTTTTAATGTTCAAGTAGCATCAGCAGGTTCTATGAGCACAGGGCTTATGGCGGAGGCTGGTCTTGGAAAAGTGAAACTCACATGGGAAACAGATGAAGAGGATTTCGAAGATTTATTGGGCTACAATATTTATCGTTTTACAATAGATACTGCTGGAGTAAGTAGCGATTCGATAATTATAAATACTTCACTTGTCGATTCAAAAGAGACAGAATTTATAGATTATGATGTGGTGCCAGGTGAGACATACTATTACATTATCAAACAGATGACAACATCTCTTAGTTCCTATAGTCTTTCTAATCCAGTAGCAGCTACTCCGCTCACAGCATCGAAAGGTGATGCTAATGGTAGTATGACAGTGGATGTAGCTGACGTGGTTACTCAAGTGGCTTGGCTTACAAACCAAAATCCTCAACCATTTATTTTTGAGGCTGCTGATGTAAACGCTGATGGCGTGGTGAATATTCTTGATGTAGTGGCTACTATCAATATCATTATGAATCCTTCATCGGCAGGTATTATGTCAACCGATAATACTGCTACTTATTACATTGAGGATGGCATTCTCTATGTCGAAACTCCTGTGGCATTGGGTGGTGTGCAATTTACATTTATTGCTAATCGTGATGCTGAAATCAAGTCTCTTGCTGCTCTCGATGGCTTTGAAAAGGTATCTAATTGGAATAACGAAACTGAATATATGTTCATGGCTTATTCTATGTCGGGCAAAACTATCCCAGTAGGCCGTCATGCGTTGCTCGAAATTGGTGATGCTGAGTTGAGTGGTATAGTGCTTAGTGACACACAAGGACATAATGTTATGCCAATCAATGGCACAACAACCAATCTCGGTGTGGTGGAACAAATGCAGTTATCATCACCATATCCAAATCCATTCCGTGAACAAATCGTAGTGCCTTACCTCATTGGTCAAACTGGTGAACATGCAGTACGTATGGTATTTACCGACGTAGCAGGTCGCACAATCGGTGTTTATACAACATCAAATAACTTCGGTTCATACTCATACATATGGACCCCAGCCGAAGGCATGTTACCAGGCGTATATTTCGTATCACTATACGTTGACAATAAATTGATGCAAACCAGCAAGATTGTTTACATTCAATAAAGTAGGGACACGGCGTGCCGTGTCCTATCAACCGAGAGGTTGAAAAAATATAAATTAACTCGCTTTGCTCGTGAGGACACGGCACGCCGTGTCCCTACATTGCGAGTTTCCATATTCGTAAATTATAACTAAATTAATATCATGCTATTTTTTCAGCGCAAATCACCACGTGCATCATGGTTGGAATATAATGAAGGAATGTATTTCATCACTGTATGTACTTTAAACAAAAAACATTATTTTGGCATGATTCAAAATGATGAAATGTGGCTATCTGCGATAGGAAAAATATTGGAGTTTGAATTAAATAATGTTCATCAACATTATCCTTATATTGAAATATTGCAAAGTGTGGTGATGCCAAATCATTTTCATGCGCTTGTAAATGTTATTGATGCTCTGCACCAAAAAGACATAGCACGCCGTGTACCTACTGTGGACGATCGCACAGCAAAAGGTATTGCTTGTGATAGATTGCCATTATTATCAACATTTATTGGAGGTTTGAAATCTGCAGTTACACGACAAGCAAGAATGTATGATAAAGATTTTGCATGGCAACCACGATATCATGACCATGCAATACGTAACACTAAAGATTTGAATAATATATCTGAATATATATCAAATAATATTGCTCGTTGGCAATCTGATTGTTTCAATAAGTAGGGACACTGCGTGCCGTGTCCTATCAACTGGAAGGTTGAAAAAATATGATTTAACTCGCTTTGCTCGTAAAGACACGGCACGCCGTGTCCCTACAGAAAAATGGATTATGAAAAAATTATTAATTACATTGTTTTTGTTTATGGCAATTGTTGCCCTACATGCAACAAATACAATATCGCTGACTTCGGCTGAGGGAAAATATAATGACGAAGTGCAGATTGATGTGTCGCTTGAAAATAGCGATGCCGTTACGGCTGTGGAGATTACAATCCCGTTGGATAAAAATCTTACGTACGTAAATGCGTCTGCTGCGATGAATTCGGTACGCTCTAATGGGCATTTGATTTCAGCTGCAGAGGTAGATAACGAATTGCGTATTTATATCTACAGTCTGTCGTTAGGTACATTAAAAGGTAACGAGGGTGTGCTATGCTCTTTCAAACTTAAACTCAAACGTGAACCTGCAGTTTATGCCATTACACCGTCGGTAGTATTGGGCGATGCTGCAGGGAATAGTCTTGCGGTAGAGGTAGAGAGTGCCATAGTTACTATTTTAGCTCCTAAATTGGAGATTCAAACTAAAGATATAGACTTTGGACATATTCCAATTCGCTCGACTTATACACGCAGTGTTACTCTGAAAAATGTCGGAACTTCGATATTGACAGTTTCTTCAGTTACTATTGATGATGAAGATTTTGAGTTTAGTGAAACAGCTTTTACTATTGCAGCAGGAGAAACTAAGAGTGTCGCTTTGCAATATGCACCACTGAATTGGGGCACAATTAGTCGCACAATCTCGGTAGTGTCGGATGCTATGAATGGCAAACAAACCGCTACTGTGGTGGCAGATCCATTCTCGGTGAATGAGTTGCATATAGCACAAGTGTCGGGTATTGCAGATAGCATTGTGGCGGTGCCTATCACAATGAATAATATGGAGCCTATCGTTGGTGCGCAGTTTAGTTTCAAATTGCCTGAAGCGTTGGTTTATGATGGCGTTGAATTGTTGGAACGTGCAACCGACCATATTGCATTTGGAACGATGCATAAAGATACGCTCACTATTATGATATATTCTCCTACTAATGCACCATTGAATGGGGTAGATGGAAAAATGTGTGGTGTGAAATTTAGATTAAATGGTACAAGTGGATATTATTATCTTAAGCCATTAAATACTGTATTAAGTAATGTGAACTCAATAAATATGGTGTCGGCAGTTTCACAAGGTAGTGTACGTATTCAAAGTCCAAAAATTGTTAGTAATGCGTCATTAACTATGCCTTTAACTGCTGTAACAAATGTCGCTACTGCATCTTATTCGATTCGTAATAGCGGACAAGCACCTTTGACTATTGAACGAGTAACATTCTTGGCAGAAGGTTATAGGGTTGTTGACGAGTTGCCTTTAGTTATTGAAACATCAAAGAGCAAAAATATTACAATTGAATATATTCCTACTGTAGAGGGAACGTATTCAACAACAATGAATGTTTACACTAACGACCCAGATAATCGCATGAAAAATGTGGAAGTTAGTGGGGAAATATATGAGCCTAATAGTTTGTCGTTGTCGGGACAACCTGCAGAGAATGGTTATATGGTTAATGTAGCAATGGATAACTATTCTGATATTGTGGCAATGCAATTTGATGTGCATTGGATAGAGGGAATGACTACTGAAACTTCGCAATTGAAGGCTACTTCTCGTCTTAATGGACATACTACATCTATAATAAAAATAGGTGATGCTGATTATCGTGTCGTGATATTTTCAATGTCAAATGCTTCGATTGTGGGAAATAGAGGAGATGTGATTTCTATTTCATTTAGTGGATTACAGAGTGAAGAGTATAATAATACAGTTGTTCGGGTTGACAATGTGATTTTAAGTAATGGTAATAGTGAAAATAAATTTTCTTCTACTGCAGTTGATTTTTTAGTAAAATTTTATTCTGTAGAAGGATTTGCTGAAAATGGAATTATTGTTGGTGTAGGTAACTATAATTATGGCGCAGAAGTGATATTAACTGCTATACCAAATGCTGGTTATCACTTTGTGAAATGGTCGGATGGTGTTAAAGAAGAAACTCGCATTATCATTGTTACCGATAATGTTACTCTTTCTGCCGAATTTAAGTCAAATTTAGCGGTTGAGGTTGAAGATGTAGTAGAAAATCATATTCTTGCATATTCGCATAATCAAACTCTTTATGTTGAAGGTATAAAAGATGATTATTATGTGCTTGATATGATTGGTAATGTAGTTTATTATGGTCAATCTTCTGTTGTACCATTACCGTATGGAGTTTATATGATTGTTGCTGATGGTGAACGTCATAAAGTCATGATTAGATAATTGAATTTGATAAATAAAAAAGCTGTGTTGTAAAATTCTACAACACAGCTTTTTTATTTGTTTATGAGTGTTATTTTGTGATTTCGCTTACGGTTTGGGCGAGGTTGAGGAAGGCTTGGCCGGTGAGGCTATTTGGGTTGAAGGAGATTGGGGCTCCGGCATCGCCACTTTCGCAAATGCTTTGTACGAGTGGGATTTGTGCAAGGAGACGGATGCCTCGCTCTTCTGCTAATTGTTTGCAACCACCATTACCGAAGATGTAGTATTTTTCGTCTGGATGCTCGGCAGGTGTGAACCATGCCATATTTTCAACTAAACCAAGAATAGGTACATCGATTTTGTCGGTTTGGAACATTTGGAGGCCTTTGCGAGCATCGGCAAGAGCTACTTGTTGTGGTGTGCTGACAACGATGGCGCCAGTGAATTTGAGTTCTTGCACGAGAGTGAGGTGGATGTCGCTAGTGCCAGGTGGGAGGTCGACTACGAAATAGTCTAATTCGCCCCAGTCGGCATCGTTGATGAGTTGTTTAACTGCATTAGAAGCCATACCGCCACGCCAAATAAGTGCGTTATCAGGGTCGACAAAGAAACCGATAGAGAGGATTTTGATGCCATATTGCTCGATAGGTTGGATGATATGGCGGCCATCTTCGGCTAAGCGAGCAGTAGGTTGAGCATCTTCGATACCGAACATTTTAGGTACAGAAGGGCCGAAGATATCTGCGTCGAGAAGACCAACTTTGTAGCCGAGATTGCAGAGCGACATAGCGAGGTTGGCCGCTACGGTTGATTTGCCTACTCCACCTTTGCCAGATGATACGGCAATGATGTTTTTGACTTGCTCCATAGAGTTAGTCTCTTTTTTAGGAGCTACGTATGGAGTTTTGATGGCGATGTTGCCTACGATTTCAACCTCAGGGCCGATGTAGGTAAGGATTGCTTGTTCGGCAGCCTTTACGAGAGATTTAGCAAATGGGTCGTTGACTTTTTGAAAGACAATAGAGAACGATACTTTATTGCCTTCGATGCGAATATCGTCTTCGACCATACCTGACTCGACAATGTTTTTGCCAGTGCCAGGATAGCGCACGTGAGTGAGCGCTTCGAGAATTAAGTTTGGATAGAGAGTCATATTTATTAAATTCACAATTCACAATGCATAATTCACAATTTTATTACCTAATACAAATTTTTTAGTTCCCTAAGGTAGAATAATTGTGCATTTTGCATTGAGCATTTTGCATTGATTAAAGTTCTACGCGGTAAGGCATGATTGCTTGGGCGCCTTGCATGTTAAGAATTGAGAGTTGAGAGTTGAGAGTTGAGAATTCCGGATTCTTGCGTATTTGCCATTGGAGGAGGCGTGTTGATAATTCTTCGCCTGTGAGGTCCTCAAGGAGTTGGGTGAGGGCGTCTTTTTGTTTTGGATACTCGGCAACGGCATAGTTGTCGGTAAGATTAGCTTTTGTTGCAGCGATAGCAATTGCTTCGTCTAATCCGCCGAGAACGTCAACAAGTCCGAGAGAGAGAGCATCGGCACCAGTCCATACACGACCTTCAGCAATAAGTTTGATTTCGTCGTTAGTAGTTTTGCGACCTTCGGCACAACGAGAAATGAAGAGTTCGTAACCACGGTTGATATAGTTTTGAAGGATAACACGCTCAGATGCAGTCATTGGGCGCATAGTGTTGCCAAAGTCGGAGAGTTCGTTGGTTTTGACAGTGCTGAAGTTGATGCCAAGTTTGTCGGTTACGCCAGCAAAGTTAGGGAACATACCAAAAATACCGATTGAGCCAGTGAGGGTAGTAGGTTGAGCAACGATGGTGTCGGCAATACAACTCATGTAGTAGCCTCCAGAGGCAGCATAGTCAGACATAGAGACAATGAGAGGTTTTTTAGTACGGAGTTGTTTAGCAGCAAACCACATTTGTTCAGAGCCAAAGGCACTACCACCAGGAGAGTTGACACGGAGGACAACGGCTTTTACATCATCGTTGTCGGCAAGGCGGTTGAGTTCTTTGACTATGTCTTCGCTATTCATCTCGCCTTCAGAACCAGAGTCGATTTCGCCAACAGCGTATAGAACAGCCACTTTGTTCATAGAGAATTTGTCGGTTGAAGGGGCAGATTTCATCTGTTTGAGAGAGACCATTTTGTAATCTTGTCCAAATTGTTCTTTGAGGAAAACTGTCATTTCGTTGCGATATTTAAGTCCATCGATTAAGCCAAGTTGTACGATGTCAGATGATTCTCCAAATACCATACCTTCATCGACAAAGCGATTGATATCATCGGCAGATATAGAGCGAGAAGCGGTGATGTCGGCAATCATTTTAGACCAGATGCCATTGAGCATTTTCTCGTTTTGGAGACGGTTAGGTTCGCTAATTTCGTCAAGAATATAAGGTTCGACTGCACTTTTGAATGTGCCGACTTTGAAGATTTCCATTTTGACGCCAAGTTTGTCGAGGGCTTCGCGGAAGAAAGGAATTTGAGTTGCCATACCGACTAAACCGATAGTGCCTTGTGGGTTGAGAATGAGAGTGTCGGCAACGGATGCAATCCAATAGGCCGCTTGAGAGTAGTTGTCGCCGTAGGCATAGATAGGTTTGCCAGACTCGGTTTTAAAATTCTCGAGAAGAGTGCGCAACTCTTGAGCAGAGGCAGGAGAGGCAGAAAGAGAGCCACAGTTGAGGTATACGCCTTCGATTTGGTCGGATTTTGTAGCTTTGTCGAGCGCAGAGCGTAGGTCGTTGAGACCGAGTGGAGTAGGTTGATTGTTGGCTTGAGCAAGGAGGTATTCAAGTCCATCTTCGTTAACACGCTCTACAAGCGAACCAGAAAGATTGATTCTCAATATAGAATTTTCTTCTAAAGAAGTTTCGGCTGTGCCTATTGCAGCAAATGCACCGAGCATTGATATTGAAACGATGCCTGATACTACGGAAAATAGAATTAGGGCAACGAATACAGCTAATGTGGTTTTAAAGAAATTTTTCATATTTTTAGATATTTAGTAGTGAGATTTTTTTCGTTATTTTTTGGTAGTGATTTTTTGAATGAAATCGTCGAGGAGTTCACAATGTTTGAGGCGACCGTGATCGAGGCAAACGCAGTCGAAACGTCCGATGTTGCAGAGTTTGCGGTCAGGAAGGCGATAGATTTTTTGAATGAATACGTATTTGATACCTTCTTGGCGGAAATCAAGTTCGCTGACGAAGGTGTCGCCCGAACGGAGTGGGTATTTGTATGATATTTCGACGCGGGCTACGACGAAGTCGATTTGTTGGTCGTGTAGGGCGGCGAAACTGATGTTGTTTTCGATGAGAAACTCGTGGCGAGTGTGCTCATAATAGTGTTGATAGTTAGCGTTGTTGACGATGCCTTGTAGGTCGCATTCGTAGTCGCGTACGCGGAATTCTAATGAGTATAGCATAGATATTATTTTAACAGAAGTACATATTTTCTATTTTTGGTTAAAGGTTATGGTTTAGAGGTTAAAGAATATTAGAATTATGTGATACTTGCAAGTTATCTTTAAGTACATGCCTTGTGATTAATATGATTTGGTTTGTACTTAAAAAAATAATTTATCCCATTGAAAATTAGAAAATACGCACTAAATATGTGAGACAATATAATATATTTGTACTTATGTTAATTTTTAATTCTGATGAGAGTGAGTCCATCGCGCAATGGTAATATTACTTTTTCGACACGGGAGTCGTAGGCAATGAAGTCGTTGAAGGCTTTTATGGCGATGGTTTGGTGGTCGTTGTGGGCTGGGTTTTCGATGAGGACTTTGCCATCCCAAAGTGTGTTGTCGGCAAGAATTATGCCACCGGGATTCATGCGTGGGAGTAGCATGTCGTAGTATTGCTGATAGAGGCGTTTGTCGGCATCGATGAAGGCGAGGTCGAAATTGCCTTCGATTTGAGGGATGATGTCAACGGCATTGCCTATGTGGAGGTGGACCTTATTTCCATGAGGAGCAGATTGGAGTTGCTCGCGGATGAAGTCTTCGAGTTCGTCGTCGATTTCGATAGTATGTAGTTCGCCGTCGGCAGGTAACCCCTCAGCCATGCAGAGGGCCGAATAGCCAGAGTAGGTGCCAAGCTCGATGATACGACGAGCGCGAGTCATCTCGACAAGGAGTTTGAGTATGCGACCTTGTAGGTGTCCCGACATCATACGTGGATTGATCATTTGGAGATGTGTTTCACGCACGACGTTATTGAGATACTCTGGTTGAGGCTCAGAGTGTTGCTCGATGTATTCGTCGATTTGACGGTTAGGGTCTTGGGCGTATTTTTCGGCTTGAGATAGTTTCATTTGTTATTTAGTTGAGTTTTTAACATAAGTACACAATTAATTTACTGGCTTATAAATTACAATCTGTATTTTATTTTTTTATCGGGATAATCTATTTTTTTAAGTACAAGTTTAATTATTTATTCCTACAATATGATTTAGGGCATGTACTTAAAAAACAATATTGGCTAAAGAAACTAAAATAAAACAACTAAACCATTTTATCCAATAAATATATTTTGTACTTTTGTTAAGAAAATTATTCTGTGTAGATGAGTGTGCTTAGTTGGTCGGGGTTGAAGATGCGTTGAGCGAGCGATTGTAGGTCGGATGGTGAGAGAGAGTCGATGAATTGGAAATGCTCGCTGTCGGGTTTTAGTTCAAGTCCGTGGAGGTATGCTTTGCTGAGTCCGAGTATGAGGTTTTCTTTATTTTGATTTCCGATGAGTACTTGTCCGCGTAATTGACGTTTGGCTGTGGCTAATTGATTGTTGTTGAGTGGAGTAGAGTAGAGCAAGTTGAGTTGTTGCATACAGAGGCGTTTGGCTTTGGCAAGATTGCGTGGGTCGCAGCCAAAGTAGATGTTCCAGACACCTGTGTCGGTGTAGTTAGTTACATTGCTTTCGATTGTATAACAGAGTCCGTTGCGTTCGCGGAGTGCGAGATTGAGGCGAGAACTCATATTGGGACCGCCGAGTATGTTGTTGAGCAAGAGCATGGTAAGTCGCTCGTTGGAGGTCATAGGTATGCAACGATTGCCAATTATGCAGTGGGCTTGATAGGTGTCACGAGGTGTGGTGCGGTGGGTTGGGGTGTAGAGTTGAGGGGCTTGACGAGTTGAAAGTTGAAAGTTGAAAGTTGAAAGTTGAGAACTTCCTTCGCCTTCGGCGACTCTCCCTAAGACAGGGGGACAATATTGAGCATTGTGAAAATATTTTTCAACTTTTTTTACGAGCCAATTGAATTTGATGTTGCCCATGGCGAATACGACCATGCGGTCGGGGGTGTAGTTGCGGCGAACAAAGGCTTGCATTCGTTCAGAGGTGAATGTTTCGAGGCTTTGTTCAGTGCCGAGAATATTGCGTCCGATTGGGTCGTGAGGGAAAAGGAGTTCTTCGAATTCGTCGTAGATGAGTTCGGATGGAGAGTCGTTGTAGCTTTGGATTTCGTCGAGCACTACGTCGCGCTCCTTTTCGATTTCGTTGTCAGGGAAAGTGGAATTGAGCACTACATCAGCAAGAAGTTCGAGTGCACGGTCGGTGTATTCGGTTGGCACTGTGGCGTATATGTATGTCTCTTCTTTAGTTGTATAGGCATCAAGTTGTCCACCAACACTCTCGAGCCAGTTGATGATGTGCCATGAGCGACGATGTTTAGTGCCTTTGAAAAGCAAGTGTTCAACAAAATGCGCCATGCCACTCTCGTCGGGTAGTTCGTCGCGAGTGCCAGTATCAACGGCAACGCCAACATACGTAATAGGCATATTGTCAGTGAGATGCAATATGCGAATGCCGTTTGAGAGAGTGTGAATATTGTGAGACATGAGAATGCTTAGTGTATAGAGTTTAGAGTATAGCGTATAGAAATGCAAAGATACAAATTATATTTGAATTTTGAAAAAATTGTGTTTAAATAGTTTTGGGTATTTGAAGGTATAGTTATAGTATGTTTATAGTATATTTATCCTATATTTATAGTATATTTATCCTATGTTGAAGGTAGGGAGAGAATAGGGTGGG
>JAZQRP010000174.1:0-11023 GCA_045629685.1 Candidatus Aphodosoma sp.
AATTATTTCAGAAATAATATCTTTACGAAAATCAGTATCTAATAATCCTCCATTTTCTACCTCCTCTGCATAATTTTCTTTAATATATGCATCAAAAAAAGTATTTATCTCAGCAATATTTTCGTCTGTTAAAGGTTTTAATAATTTAACTTCATTATTGGTGTCTGGATCATCATAATATGATATTTCATAATAAGGACGACGTTCTTTCTTTTTCAAAAACTCTTCAACCATTTCAGTGTAATATTTACGATTTTGACTTACACCATCCATAAACTCAACCATCTCTTCAATGGAGTTTAATTTATTTACACTATCCGATTCCATAATTTATCAATAATTAGTTTTAAAATATTAGTTTTCAATAAATTGACACATAATACCATTTTCAATTGTCAAATCACTTCATTTGCAAATCTTTCATCCATACAAAGACTGAAATATTGCTTACTATCATCGCCTCTAAAATCAGGAAAATATTTCTTTATATCTTTCCCTAAACATAAAAAATGGCAATAGATATCATCGAATTTTAAATCACAATCGTCACAGCCTAATATCAATCTCCATCGAGTAATATACATAATTGTACATTTATAATACTTTTTATTCAAATATTTCTCCCCATTATAACCTTCCCCTAAATATTGAGAATAATCAAATGTAATACATTCATACTGATCTCCCACTTTATATCCAAAACCCTCTGCTAATCCGACTTCAGGATAAATTTGCACAAGATAATCACAACATATATCTGCAGGAGCAAATTCTATATGGGGATACATCTGTCTTATTTGCTCATAACTATACACATGTCCATCATACTCATTTTCAATATCTCTTATAGCATAAATTTTAACATTTACACCATCGTCATACATAATATCTCTTTTCATATAACCTATATTAATTCAATTATTTTTAAGACTTATTATTTATCAAATATTTTTCATATAACAATTTAAGTTTCTTTTCTCGTTGTTTTGAAACTTTAATTGATGGACTAAACAAAGAAATTGTTGGTGCATAATCAATGTCATCACACGCTTCTGACAATACAAGATAGACATCTTCTCCATAACCAAATTTTGCAGAAAGATTATGCTCACAAACATCAAAACCTGTATGTGTTGCTAAATATTCATCTAGAAAATCCGACACATCGTTCTTTGTTGGTGGGCATTTAACAACAATTGCAAGATTAACTTCTTCATTATTCCAATATCGATTCCCCGAAAAACCAAAAACTTCAACGATATCACCTGGCTTAAATCTAATATCTCCAGATGTTCTTCCATGAAATCTATTAAGTATCCCCCAATAATTAAACTCTTCTCCGTGACAATCTGTTGGAATAAAATTACAAAAATCACGAACTCCCCAAAGCGAACCATTGGGTAGGTAAATTCTTTCAGAGAGACTATCACCTAAATTATCTAAACTGACATCAATGCCCAATGGTATTTCTGTTATCACGAAAGCATAATCACCATAAAATTCATGTTCACTTATTTGTAATTTTTCATTAAAGCGAGCTTTGTGCATCACTGCGTTCTCTGCCTCTTCCAATGTATTAAAATAAGCAGATTTATAATTGCTTAACTTAATTGGATAGCGCAATTTTTCCAAGGAATGTCGACTATATTCATATATTGTTAATCGAAAAATTGAATTTATCTTTTCATTCATTCTTATGAGCATAAAAATTTAACTATGACTACAATAACACCTATATGCAGATATAACTTCATTTGATTTTTCCGTCCGGAATAAACAAAAGTATTTCCCCTAATTCATTGCCTGAACCACACATATTAGCATCAAAAAGCCTATACCCTTTTTCTTTATACTCAATAATTGTAGGATTATTCTCATATTCTCCTGGTTCAGAATTAAGTACCGCAACAATATCTTTACTGTACTCTTGCCTATACACAGTTTCATGCATTAATCTAACTCTTTCTAAAAAATCCTTATCCATACCAATATAAATTATTAAGAACATGCAAAATTAAACAAAAACTGCCATATAATCACATGTTTTGCACATATAAATAATTATTTTACTCAATATACTCTCCAATATTATTATCTACAATAAATCTATTACCTGAATTTTGCTCGTTAACATTCCGAAACTCAACCGCCTTAATTTGTTTACCATATTTTTGGGCAAATTGAACTGTATACATTGTTCCACTATGTTGAGGAGCTTCTGCAACTATGACTATTTCAGAAAGAGCTGCTTGAAGCCTATTTCGAGCAACAAGTCGAGTAGGATTCGCTTTTGTGCCTATAGGGTGTTCTGATATGATAAGACCACCTTTTTGCAAAATTTCAGCTTGTAATGATTCATTTTCACGAGGGTGAACTAAATTCAATCCAGTTGCAACTATAGCAATTGTTTTTCCATCAACAGACAAGCATCCACGATGAGCCGAAGTATCACATCCAAGAGCAAGACCACTAACAATTATTTTACCCTCTTTTGCCAACTTAGCACCAAGCGAATAGGCAGCACTATTTCCTTGACGAGTTGCTTTTCTTGAACCAATAATAGCAACCATATTATCTGCCTTAAGCAATTCAACATTACCCATCGCATATATAACATTGGGACAATCATCCCCGATGGCTTTTAATGCCATCGGGAACAAATCATCTTCTTTCTTAATCGTGATTATATTCATAACATCTAATCCTTTCATAACTGTATTTCTTTTTTGTTAATTTCTACACATACTATCAAACAATTAAAATGTTACAATAAAAAATATTGTTTAACAACTTTCAAAACTCACCATGAAACATAACTATTTAATCGGTTTTTGAATAGGAATACCTTCTTTATCCAAAAGAGTATGCCAATTACTGTCTGGATGCATTTGCCATTTAGCAAGCAAATCCAAAACCTCTTTAGTTTCTTTGTCTAGATATCTTTTTATAAGGTTTATCTTATGACCATCAACAGTATCAAAGAAACGCTTTCCTGCAGAGATGTCTTCCATCGCAGATTCATTGCCATTTAATATAGTATTTATATCTTGTCGTAGATAAGGGAAGAGTGTTTTTGCAAACTCTAATAATATAGGAGTTTCATATTTCAAAGGAGATAATCCTGCATATTCAAGCATCTTAAGAGGGTGTAAATATGGTCCAACTCCAGGACCTGAATAAATCAAAGGCCAACCTGAACATTTGTGAAAGTCGATTTCTGCATCTTTTGCATATTCTAATATGCTTTGTTGAACAATAGTCATATAAATAAAAAAGCAAGCAAATTTGAGATTATCTTCTAAAGACCCACCTGGATTGCCATCTCTCCATCGATGGTTAAATTTAGCATCGACACCCAACACCATAAGAAAGCCATCTTTTTTTGTTGCACAACTAAAATACTTCCTAAAATCATTATGAAATTGTTGCTTATAATTATTATAATCTTTTGCAGAAGGTGTATGTAACCCTATGAGACCTTCGTATTTGTAATAACTTCTATAAAACATTAAAAGTCCATTTGAAATTTTACTACCAATGTATGCACCGATTACATCAACATATTTATTTTTTTGATAAAATAAACCATTATCCCATGTTTTAAGGAATGCAATTAATTTATTTAGCATAAAAGGTTCAACTATAAACATAGCATTGCGAAGCATTTCAACTTCTTCAATTCTAAAGAACTCTCCCTTTATGCTATCTAGAGATAGAAAACCTCCAAGACTCATTCTGTGAATTGATTCTATCCAAGGAAAGCCAAAGGCATTCATACATAAAGCAATCTCAGATTCGCTATAATCCGTAGATTCACGAGTAACAACTTTCTCTGTGGAAAATATAAAGGAAATCAGTGCTACAAATAAGATTTCTTCCTCATCTTCTTTTTTATAATCTCGTGTAACTCTATATTCTTCTTTTTCATTCACGTTTGTTGCTAATGCTGCAGCTCTATGATGGAAAACAGAATGAAGATCGACCTTAAAACCAGTAACTACTTCAATGTTGTTTTCTTTTGAAATATCAAAAAATTGACGTAAATCTTTATGGAATCTATTATTGTAATAGTCTTCCAATTGTTTTGTTGTAAAATTCATACTTAACATACTCTTTTTATTTTGATTATTATACCATACAATATTGCATTTTTACATTTGCAAATTTCCTAAAATTTGAATTATTATATAGTTGCTAAAACAACAACACTCATATCTTTTTTTTTAAAATAATTGCATACCATCTAATAAATACTCACAATAACAAATACAACCTTTTATAACTTCATTTTATTAGGACTTCTTTTAATTTTTTACAAATTTAATGATTTTATTAAATTTTTCCAAGTAAAGTGTGATTATTTTTTTATGTTGTTGAGCAAATTTTACAATCTTTATTTGATAATAAAAACCCATTGGCAAATCATTGCCAATGGGTTAATTTTTTTTAAAACAAAGAACATATGATATAAACAACCTGCTTATTTCATCATCGAAATACTTCTCTTAACAAAGTCAGCCAAATCTTTGCCTTTCAACATATTGTTAGCAAGCAAAGCGAGGTCAATTAATTGTTTTACTTTATCGTGACCAGCTGCGAAACGAGCAAATACTGCTGTGCGGCGTTCGCCTAATTCGGCAATTTGTCTGTCGAGGTTGTTAATCTCTTCTTTCTCAGCTACAGGCACTTCATCGTCTTTCTTGCCTTCGTGCGATTTTTTCAACTCTGCTTTGCGTGCATCGAGCGACTTCATCTCTTCGGCAATAGGTTTGATTTCGCCAGCACATTCAGCCTCTTCTGCAGCCAACACACCTTTCACCAATGGGTGCGCTGTATTGAGTACAAGCGAATATGAATCAGGCATTTCGCCATAGAATGCCATCATCGGATTGCCTCCGTTGCGCGACATCTCTTTCATACGACGCATAAACTCGTTCTGAGTAATCACGATAGGTGCAGCCTCTTCGCCAAGCGAATCGAGAGTTACGATAAACTCTGTTTTCTCCATTTTTGGCAATTGCGCTTGGAATACCGATGTCAATGCTTGTCGCTCATCATCCGACAATTCCACTTGTGGAGCATCTGCTTTTTGAATCAATTTGCCCACAACATCGCTATCGACACGCACAAAACGCACTTTTTCGTTCTTTTGTTCCCACTGACCTACCCAGTGCGAATCCAATTGGCCGTCCATCAACAACACGTCGTAACCCTTAGCCTGAGCTGCCTCGATATAAGAGTGTTGTTCGTCGGCATTTTGTGCATAGAGACAAATCAAATTGCCATCTTTGTCGGTTTGTTCGCCTTTAATCAACTCTTTGTATTCTTCGAATGTAAAGAACTTGCCATCAACATTTTTAAACAAAGCAAAGTCTTTAGCACGGTCGTAGAATTTCTCGTCAGTAAGCATACCGAATACGATAAATATCTTCAACGCATCCCATTTTTCTTCGAATTGAGAGCGGTCGTTTTTGAAAATCTCGTTCAAACGGTCAGCCACTTTTTTAGTAATGTGGTTAGAAATTTTCTTCACATTACCATCGGCTTGGAGGTACGAACGGCTCACATTCAACGGAATATCAGGCGAATCCAACACACCATGCAACAATGTCAAATATTCAGGCACAATACCCTCAACCGAATCAGTCACAAACACTTGGTTACAATACAATTGAATTTTGTTACGTTCGAGATTCACGCCCTCTTTGATGCGAGGGAAATAGAGAATACCAGTCAAATTGAATGGATAATCGACATTCAAATGGATGTGGAACAATGGATCTTCGCCGTATGGATAAAGTTCGCGATAGAATTTATCGTAATCCTCATCTGTCAAATCGGCAGGTTTGCGAGTCCATGCTGGAGTAGTATTATTGATTACGTTAGGCTCGCCAGTCGCCACCTCTTTGCCCTCTTTCCACTCTTTTTTCTCGCCAAACACGATGTTCACTGGCAAGAATTTGCAGTATTTATTCAACAATGTGCTGATGCGACCCTCTTCAAGAAACTCTTTGTTCTCATCATCAATGTGAAGCACGATGTCAGTACCACGATCGGCTTTGTCGCACTCTTCGAGTGTAAATTCAGGCGAACCATCGCACGACCAGTGTTGAGCGGGCTCATCTTTATATGATTTAGTAAAGATTTCCACCTGTTTAGCCACCATAAAAGCCGAGTAGAAACCAAGACCGAAGTGACCAATTATCGCATTAGCATCATCTTTATATTTATCGAGGAATTCAGTTGCGCCCGAGAATGCTATCTGGTTGATATAGCGTTCGATTTCAGCAGCAGTCATACCCACGCCGCAGTCAGAGATAGTAAGAGTACCCTTCTCTGCATCAATTTTCACCTCTACGTTAGTAGTGCCCATTTCGCCTTTGAATTCACCAACTGAAGCCAAAGTTTTCAACTTCTGAGTAGCATCTACCGCATTCGACACCAATTCACGCAAGAAAATTTCGTGATCGCTATACAAGAATTTTTTAATCACGGGGAAAATATTATCCGTAGTTACCCCAATAGTTCCTTTTGCCATAATACTATTATATTGTTATTAAAATTTATAATCAAAATCCAATTCCCACTCACTAGTCCTAACCCATACTTATTATCTCAAATTCAATGCCAACTATCATTTTCTGCCATAATGTCACACATCTAAATTTTACTCTCCCCTACAGCATCCCTACAGCAAGGTGCTTCAGAGGATAACCATACCTTCACCTTATCAACTACGAAGGAAAACACTCTCCCCCACAAAAAAAAGAGGCACTATTCCAGTACCTCTTCCATTTGTATTTAATTATCAAAAAAATTATTTAACAAAAACTTTCACCAATGATTTTGATGTACGAACAACATATACACCTTTAACAAGACTACCATTCATTGCTGTAACATTTTGTCCTGTAATAGTAAAAATTTGGAATTCTCCATTATACGATATTGTACCATTCTCAACAACCAAAGCATCAATAGCAACATAATCAACATCTGACTCTACCTCTTCTGGCTCCAATGTATAATTCAAAGTAATAGCCTTATTTATATGAGTTTCATCAAACAACACAATACCTGAAGGAATAGTAATTGAATAATTTCCAGCCTCTACAACCTCTTTTTCATATCCCTCCATAATAGCAAGAATAAGTTTATTTCCCTCTACTTTAGCCAACATAGGTGCAACAGGATTAAATTCTACTTCCTTATGAGATTCACTACTATCCCATACTAAAGGTTTCAATTCTTTATTGCAATACGCCCACTTAGCATTAGGTTCTGCACCTAAATCTCCAAGAGTCAAATTAGTTACATCTGTAAACGTAAGAACAACTGTTGTAAGTGATTTAATTACTGCATTATTTTCTGGATCTACAGTGTAAACTGCATCAAGTTCTTCCAATTTCACATCCTCTTCAATATCATTTACAATTGAGAAATTCAAAACGAAATCTTTATCACCATATACAGGAGCATTATCTACTTTAGGTTGATATTGTACTTTATTAGCAGGAAGAACAATACGATAGTTACCATTTTTCAAGAATACACCGTCAACAAGAGTATAACGATCAGTACCCAAAGACAATGTAGCAATTAAAGCAGGTGAAGAACATGATAATACACCAGATTGTGAGTCATTTTCATCAGCAACAACTGGAGTTGTAGTACCATCTTCATTTACAACAAAGAATGTTGGAGTTCCTGATACACCAGGGAGGACTCTTGTTACTTCTGTTCCATCAATTTTTCTACCAAGTGGGTCAATACCTGAGAATGTAACAGTTACACTTGTAAAAGATTCAAGAACTGCACCTTCCTCAATACTCCATGTTGCAACAACTTCAGCAAATGATGACATCACGAAGAATAATGAAATAATAAAAAGGGTAATTTTTTTCATAATCTGTCTTTTTTTATTAATGTTAAACAAGAAAAATACAATTTCTATTTGGCTAGCAAAGGTAACACTTTTTTTTGAATTATCATAATAAATTCTTATTTTTTAACAATAAAAAAAAGAGACACAAAATTTGCATCTCTTTTTAGCTTTATTCAACAAATATATTATGCGATGAAAGCAGCGTATGCTTCAGCATCCATAAGACCATCAAGTTCAGCAGCATCTTTAACTGCGATTTTGATCATCCAGCCTTCGCCGTATGGGTCATTGTTAACCAATTCAGGAGCATCTTCGAGAGCAGCGTTTACTTCGAGGATTTCGCCTGTTACAGGCATGCAAAGGTCAGAAACAGTTTTAACAGCTTCGATAGAACCGAATACTTCGTTAGCGCCAATAGTTTCGCCTTCTTTTTCGTTTTCAACGAATACGATTTCGCCAAGTTCTGATTGAGCAAAATCAGTGATGCCTACGTATGCAACTTCGCCTTCTACGCGAATCCATTCGTGGTCTTTTGTGTACTTCAAATTGTTTGGTAAGTTCATAATATTAAATTTATAAAAATAAGTTGTTTCTTAATTGGGTTGCAAAGTTAAATAATTTAATTCATTACACAAAATATTTTCACATATTTTTTATCTTGTCACCCTCAAATAATCACCCGTACGGGTTACTGTGTATCTTTTCAATGGATATTTCGACTCTCCTTTGTTGCAAAATCCAGTCCCAAAACCCACATCAAACTGCGAACCACACTCGGGACATGTAGCAAATATCATATCAACCTCAACTCGTACGTCTCGCCTATGCTCGTGCGGACAACAAAGGTCAAACGCATAATATTTATCATCCAACCCATAGCATATCAACAACCCTCCATACCCAATATATTGCCCCTGTTTGTTTGGCTCTGTAATCGCTATACTATTGCCTGGAGTCATCAATTGCGGTGCATCACGCAAGATATTAAGCGTATAACTCACTGGAGCATCGGGTATTGGACTAATTTGATTAATATCGCCATCGCACGATGAGAGTACAGATAACAAAATACAAATTACAATATAGAGATACTTTTTCATTATAAATAGGGTATCAATTTATAAAGTCCTATGCCGTTAGAACCTTTTAACAATATAAGTTGAGATTGTAAAGACGCAATACATTGCGTCTCTAACATTGCATCTAACGATTCATATACAACAAATCTAGTATCAATTGTGCATTGTGCATTATGCATTATGCATTTACTAAACTCTTTTCCTACTAGAATAATCCTTTCAATCTTCAACTCCATCAATCGACGCACAATATTCTGATGCTCAACCTCCGATTGCTCGCCCAATTCGAGCATGTCGCCGAGTATTGCCATCTTATTCTCGCCTTCCATAATATCAAAATTGTCAATCGCAGCCATCATACTTGTCGGGTTGGCATTGTAGGCATCTACAATAAGCGTATTGCGCTCAGTTTTGGTGAGCTGCGAACGATTATTTGCTGGCACATAATTGCTTATTGCATCGCAAATATCTTTTTCATCTACTCCAAAATGCAAACCTACAGTAATCGCCGCCAACATATTATCTAAGTTATATGCCCCCACAAAATGAGTTGATAATTGTGCATTGTGCATTGTGCATTGTGCATTATTTAACTTCCATTCAAACTCAACATACGGAACACAACGCAACAAACGACCATTCACATCTGCCACTACATCTGGATTAGAACTATAAGTAGTGTACGACTTAGCATTCAACACTTTCATCAACAATAGGTTGGCTGCATTCACAAACACGTGACCGCCACGTTCTGTAAGGTTGTCGTACAACTCCTTCTTGGTGTTTATCACACCCTCAAGAGAACCAAAACCTTCGAGATGGGCTTTGCCTACGTTAGTAATCAACCCACAAGTTGGCAATGCTATGTTTGCCAATGTCTTGATTTCGCCCGGATGATTTGCCCCCATCTCGATGACTGCAATCTCGCAATCGGGCTTGATGCTCAACAACGTAAGTGGCACTCCAATATGGTTATTGAAATTGCCTTGAGTGTAGTGCACACGATATTTTTTGCTCAACACCGTAGCCACCAATTCTTTAGTCGTAGTCTTGCCATTCGTACCCGTAATGCCTACGAATGGAATATCCAGCTGTTCACGATGATAACGAGCCAATTGTTGTAATGTATCTAGCACGTTATCAACCAAGATAAGTTGAGATTCTTTAATTGTGCATTGTGCATTGTGCATTGTGCATTGATTTAAATCATCTACCACAGCATACGCACATCCTTTCTCTATTGCCGCTACTGCAAATTTATTTCCATCAAAAGTTTCGCCTTTCAATGCAAAAAATATCGACCCTTCAGGGCAATTACGGCTATCGGTAGTCACCACCGGATGAGCCTTATATATTTCGTATAATTCTTTTATTTCCATTTTTATATACTTTTCAGAAGACAGAAGAACAAAATTTATCAAATTATATTCTTTATGTTCTTATGTTATTCTGTCTTTTCAATTCTCAATTTTATTTCGCTGACATTGTCACAATTGGCACTATCATCTCTTCCATCGAGATGCCGCCATGTTGGAATGTGTCTTTATAATAACTAACGTAATAGTTATAGTTGTTTGGATAAGCAAAGAAGTCGTTGCCTCCTGCAAATATAAATGTCGAACTCACATTCGGTGCAGGCAACTGAATCGATGCTGGATTTGTCACTTCATACACCTCTTTTTTGTTGTACGACAATGTTTTGCCTACTTTATAACGCAAATTCACATTCGTGTTTTTATCGCCTACCACTTTTATCGCTCTATCCACATGCACTGTACCATGATCGGTCGAAACTACTACTTTAAAACCCCTGCGTGCCAACTCTTTGAACAATGTGAATGTAGAAGAGTGACGGAACCACGACACAGCCAACGAACGATATGCTGCCTCGGTATTTGCCAATTCGCGAATCATTTTGCTATCGGTGCGCGCATGCGACAACATATCCACAAAGTTGATAACGCACACATTCAGTGGATTTTTCTCCAATTTATGTAGTTGCTCAATCAATTTATCGCCTGCTTCGGAATTATTTAATTTGTGATATGAGAACGGAATA
>JAZQRP010000175.1:0-2230 GCA_045629685.1 Candidatus Aphodosoma sp.
CGAAGTGTCCCCACACTGAGGAAATAGTGCGAACATAGAATGGCGCGACCCTTGCGGTCACGCAGCCGAATGGCTATAGGGTAGTGCCGTACAGGGTAGGCACGACCGCCTATAGTGTAATGTTTGATATATTTCTTAATATCGCCACCCTAAAAAGTTAACTTGATTCCTAAAAAAGTTGTCTCCCTTCCTAAAAAAGTTGACTCATTTTTCCTGCAATCGTTGACCTATCTGTTTAAAGAAAAAATCACCTCAAAAGGCGATTTCTCTTGCTCAATCCAAAATAAATTTGTACCTTTTTCGTCAGATTTACAACAATATCGGAATGAAAGATCTAACCCTTCTAAAATCGCTGACTGAAGATGAATATAATCAATTACTGCGACAGCTGTCGCAGTAATTGAAGCTTCTCGCATACAAATAGCCAAACAACTAAACACAGTTGCTATGTCGTCCTATTGGGAGGCAAGAACTAATTGCTGAAGAAATTCAAAAGACAGAAAAAGAATAATTCAGTTTCACAAACTTTTCGTATTACTTTTGTCATTTATGCAAATTCGCATAAATGGCTTTTTCTTTTCTCTAAACCCTAAATCACCTATAAAACTTTTAAAACTTTTTCCACTCAAAATTTGCACATCCGCAAATTTTGTAGTACCTTTGCACCGTGAACCTACGTCGGGGATGTCTGTACATCAGTGGCGAGGGGTAGCAGACATAATAAAAGGCGTTTATTGGCGCTTGTTTTGGTGGTTCGAAATCCGGAAAATTTCATACACCCAGAGCAAGAAAGCGGTAAATGCCCCTTGGTGTGTTTAATTCGTTGTATCTTGCAACGATGAACATATCGGCGTGGGCATTCATTGTTTATTCTTGTGTATAGGGTCTTTCCGGAACCTCGAACCAGAGAATAAGCAAAGGTAAGGTTCCACGCTTTTTTACATCCACTCACGGGTAGTCAGGAGCCAGCTGCCAAAATAAAATAAATACTATGAAAAAAAATTTATTTCTTGTCATTGGTTTAATGACATTGGTGATGGTAGGTTGCGAGCCAAATAGTCCATCAGACGGAAATCACAAAGGCCACAACTATGTCGATCTAGGCTTAAGCGTTAAATGGGCAACATGCAACATTGGAGCCAGTACTCCTGAGAATTTCGGATCTCATTTTGCATGGGGAGAAACAAGCACAAAAAAAGTATACACTTGGGAAACTTATAAATGGAGCAAAGGAACGGAACACTTATTGACTAAGTATAATACTAACGAAGCGCACACCGATGCCAAAAATCCAGTAGTAGACAACAAAATCATACTTGACAAAGAGGATGATGCAGCGGCTGTACATTGGGGAGGAAATTGGCGCACGCCTACCTTAGAAGAATGGCTAGAACTAATCGAACAATGCCAATGGGATTGGACTATCATGAACTACACATGTGGATGGAAAATCACAGCAAGTAATGGTAACAGTATTTTCTTGCCTGCTGCTGGAATAGTCAGTGTAGATTCGATAGTCGGAACTGGAAAAAACGACAATGAACAATATTATGCAAGCTATTGGTCCAATTCTATTGCCAAAGACTATCCATATGCTGCATGGCATCTACATTGTGTAACACCAAGCACAACCTCTTTAATGGATGTAAGGTTCTATAGTCGTTATTATGGGCGTACAATTCGCCCTGTTTGCGAATAAAAGCATTTACTATACTGTCTTTTATTAACAATATAATAAGTCCTCCTATCACCACATGCAGTAGGAGGACTTTTCTAAATTAAGTGTTTTATCTCACACATTTGGTGCACAACAAATTTTCTTGCACATATCAAAAAAAAGCAGTAACTTTGCAGACGAAAGTAAATACCTATTCATATGAAAACAAAAATCAGTTTATTGCTACTTGCCATAGTAGCATTCATTGCAACAAGCTGCGAACCTATCAACGGTCCTAAAAATACACCTTATTTCTCTGTATCTCCTAAACAGAAGGTAGCCTTCTCTCCTGGCAATCTCCAATACAAACCTTCTAAATACGCATGGCGTTTTGCGCCTAATCAATATGACTATATAGGCAAAAAGAACATAAACATCAGCGAAAAATATGCTGATTGGGTCGATCTATTTGGATGGGGAACAGGAGACAATCCAACATTTATTAGTAATAATTACAACGACTTCGACACCTTTGTAGATTGGGGTGTAAACTGCATTGGCGATGACAATCCC
>JAZQRP010000176.1:0-21370 GCA_045629685.1 Candidatus Aphodosoma sp.
CACAAATAAAATATTTTGGTTGTTTAATTTGAAGAAAACGAACTATTTCTTTATATAAATTAGCTCGAGCATCATTTGTGTCTTTTATTGGATTAACTGTACTAAAAGACTGACAAGGAAACCCTCCAATCATTACATCAATATCTGGTATGGTAGTAAAATCTTCATCAACAACATCAGCAATAATGGCTTTATGAGAAAAATTATCATTATATGTTTCTACTGCCCATTTATCACAATCAACAGCATAGACTATATCAAAATTTAATTTTTGATATAGTTTATTCAAATATTGAAAATTGCCAATCATTCCAAGGTCAGAACCACCGCAACCGCAAAATAAAGAAGCTACTTTAAAATTTCTATTCTTCATATCTTTTTTCTATTACCTTTGAATCAAAATTCATTTGATACATAGTTGGATAAACTTCAATATTTCCTTCTATTGACTTTTTAAATGGATTATTAATTCGAATTACAAATGTTTTGTTTTTAGTAAAATATACTCTATAAATATTGTAGTATTCACCATATTGTTCTGCCGCAACCCATTCTTTCGCAGTAAGATTTACAGAATCCATCCATTTTTCATCAAAAGAAGGTTCTGTCAATCGTTTTGTTGATTTTACTTCTATATATCTAGCAAATTCAGGTTTTGTTGGATTTTCATTAGCTTCAATTGAAGAAATATCATAACCTAATCCTTTTATTTTTCCCAATAATAAAACTTTATTTACTAATCGTTCTTTGTAATTTCTAATTCTTTCCTGTTCTAATTTGAATACCAATGCCTCACCTTCATCACCAAGGTCTATAGATGATTTGGTTGCACTACCAAGAACTTTTTGTTCTTCCTTTCCTATAATTACTACTTCATTTTCAAATGTAGTATGTACATTCAACAATTCCTTGTTGAAAGAACCATAGGCTACTTTCCAATCTTCATAATAAAGTTCCTTTTCTTCTTTAATTTCTAAATTATATTTGTAAGCATCAAACTTGAATTGATTAAGGTATTTCAAGAATAGTGCTATTGAGTCAGACTCGTTCTTATTTAGCCAAATATAGGTAGAGTCTGTTTCAATGATATTTGCAAGTTCGAGAAGATTAAATTGTTCCTTTATATGTTGCCAATCCTTAGAACCAGACATTTTTTCTCGTTTAACTTTGTTTTTCCTATCCTCAATTATGCGACTGTAAACTTCAGCATAAGGAACTTTACCTTGTAGTACATCCAAGTTATTCAATACATAATATCCTATTTCTTGCTTTGTAAGAAGTACTTTGTTGGGTTGTGATTGTGCATAATAAAGTAGAGATACTACATAACAAAAAGGCTTCAATCTTATGTTGTGCGAAAGTTCTTCTTCTACTGCATTTATCTTCTTTGCTCCATTAGGGAATTGATAATTTAAGCAAATATTCTTGAAGAATGTCGGATAATCATTATTTTCAACAAGATATTTGCAGGATTCTGATTCATAAATATATGTTATATTTGAATCATCCTTACTGGGATAATACAATCCTAATAATACTCCTGCTATTTCGGTGAAGTGATTTTTGATGGTCTTTTGATTGCTGTCTGAAAGTAAATCATAGGTATCTGTGTTGAATAAAGCTTTGGATAGAATTTTGAAACAAGACTTTCTAAAACTTTCTTCCTCACATGGACAAAGTTTATGAACCATATTCGCATACAATGGAAGAAGATCTTCCATATCTGTTTGACTTTTGCCTCTAATTATAGTGCATCTATATTGATTTTCTGGAACATACATAATGTTATAAAAATTTTAATATTTGTAGAGAAATTGATTTTGCTAATAGAGGAGGGACAGCATTGCCTACTTGTTTTAGCTGACTACCCTTATTGCCTATAAAAATAAAACTATCAGGAAAAGATTGTATTCTTGCTGATTCTCGTACTGTGGGGACACGATTATATTTATAATGAAAATGGTGATTATGACCACAATCAATAGTAAAACTTGGTTTTTGACTATTTAATCTTGTCCAAGCAATATTAACTTTTCTTATACTTTGAAGTTCTATTGGTAAATCTTTATAATTGCCTCCATCTGGAACTAATGCAATAATTTTTTTTGTTTGTTCATTATGAATGGTTATATCATGATTATATACACCATGGCTATTTATCCTAATATATTTTTGATAATTACTTTGTGGTTCATATGGATATTTTTCACCAGCATTCAATGAATTTTCAGGAAGATCGCTTAAAGCATCAAAAGCAGTAATTTTTAATTCTTTATTAGGTTTAGGAAATTCAAATGTCTCATTATTTAGTAATCCAACAAATATAGCTCTTCGTCTATTTTGGGGTACTCCATAATCGGAAGCTAGCATAACTTGCACATTGATGGTATAACCTAATTCTTTAAAATCATTAATAATGGATTCTTTAATGATTCCATTACCAATGCTAAGAATATTTGGAACATTCTCCATAACAAAAGCTTTAGGTTTGAAATAGGCAACCATTGTTACAAAAGCTTGATATAATTTATTGCGTTCGTCATCAATTATTCGTTTACCTGCTAATGAAAAACCTTGGCATGGAGGACCACCAATGATAACATCTACCTTTTCTCTTTTAATTTTATTGTTTACTTCATTTGGAGATAATGTTGATAAATCAGCACATAATGTATCACTATTTTTATGATTATATTTAAATGTTTTTAAAGCATCTTCCCAAATATCAATTCCTAATAAAATATTATATCCAGCTTGTTCAAAACCAAGAGATAATCCTCCACACCCACAAAATAAATCTATAACATTTAATTTTTTCATTTTTTAGTTATAATATCCGTTTACAAGTATTTTAGTTATTTCAGAGTCGATTGCTTCAAGGTAGTCGACTATTTTTTCGTTGCTGTTGGCATCGTAGTATGGTTCGAGGTCGGCTCTTACTTTGTGCGTCAAGCGAGTTGCCATTTCTCGTGTGATACAGAATTTTTGCAATAAACGAGAGCAATAGAGTAGTTATACTCTAATTGCCGAGTGATGCAAAAATCACGACCAAAGAAAGTAATTGTTTAGAGATTTTCCAATCGAAATAGGGTTTGTATTCATCTCCAGGGAATAAACCCTGATGATAGGCTTCTATCATTGAGGCTAAAAATTGGTCTTGTTGATTGAAATATTGTTGTGCCATATTTTTTGCAAAGATAATAAAAATAATTCATAACGCATAATTTTTCAATCCCAAATACCCACTCTCAGTGTGTACTCCCTCTCCCTACCCAACAGCAACCTACAAGCAACCTGCAAGCAAGAAAACAACCACCACTCTCAGTGTGTATTTCGAGTTTTTTTTCATCCCAACATGGACAATATGGACAATATGGACTGTATGGACATATAGACATATAGACATTTCAAAAAATCACATAAACAACCGCACTCAAATCTATAAATTATTATACATACACATTGTATATAAATATTATTAATAAGGTACGCGTTTTTTTATTATAATATTTCTACTTCCCCCAAAAATGGCATTTGGACACAAAACAGACGCTGTCCATATTGTCCATATTGTCTATATTGTCCACATGGCGAGTTTATGCTTCTATGCGATACACCCCTACTACCAATGCAAGTTGGCGGATTTCGTCTTTGCGTAGTCGGATTGGTGCATAGTCAGGATTTTCAGATTTAAGCAATACCGTATCTTCACCTGATGGGTCATAGCAAAGACGCTTAATCATTGCTCCTTGCTCACTATCAACTACATATATTTTTCCCCATTGAAGAAAATTTTTATCACGCACAAACTGACAGAACACCATATCACCACTATGATAACGTGGCAACATCGAATCTCCATAGATTTGTATCATAAAATCAGCCTTCATATTTTGCATATCTGGCACGGCATAGTGCTGACAAGTCTGTAGATATTCACCATCGGTATCCCATCCGTTTGGTCCAGCAAAGGCTTTGGCGGTGATGAGCGGAATAGTATGTGGCTCGGCGGTGCGAAGCATACTTCCAATCCCTAAAATCAACCAATCAGGCGAAATTTCGGAAAAATGTGATAAAATTTCACTTATTTGAGCCCCTCCAAACTCACTTTCGAGTGATTTTCCCAATAAGTTAGGATATGAGATTTTTGTAACTTCACAAAATTCTCGCTTTGTAATACCTTTATATTCAAGATATTGTAAAATGCGCTTTTTCGTTTTTGCAAGTTTCTCCATTTTGCTATTGTATGTATAAATTTTTATATCTAATTTTGCATTATCAAATCAATCAAAAAGCGAATTACTAATGCCGAATGGCAATTATTAATTGTTAATTCTTAATTTTTAATTGTTTTCGCCTGCAAAGTTAATGCTTTTTTTGCATATAATCAAATATTTGACTATTTTTTTATATATTTACCTATAAATTTTTATCTATTATGACAAAAAAGACTAAATCTATCGCTGATGTTCAAACTCAAGAACAACACGACTTGGAACTTGCTGTAGCAAGTTTTGCACAAAAATCCGCTGCGCTCACACAGGGCAAAGTGGCTCTAAACAACGAACTTATCTCTACTCGCGACAAGCACCAGCCCGAACTGACCCAATTGCAACCCCAGCGCGACAATGCCCTGACCGATGTGCAGAAGATTGCAGAAACTCACCGCAAACGATTATTCGCTCGTTCAAAATGTGTGAAAACATCGTTTGGCGTCGTTGGTTTTCGCAAAAAACGAATGACTTTTTCGCTCAAACAGGGCGAAACGACTGAATCTGTCATACAAAAACTCAAATCACGCCGACCTGATTTGGTAGCTACGAAAGAAGTAATTTCGAAAAACCGTCTCTACTCCGCCCGCAACGACGAAGGCTTCCGTGCGCTAATGGACGAAGTAGGAATCCAAATCAACGAAGAAGAAAATTTTTATATAAAACTTAATGATTGATATTGATTTAAACATAAGTACATAATTTTTTTTCTTAAAAGCACATAATTTTTTGTACTTAAAAAAAGAGATTATCCTCACAAAATTAGAAAATAGAGCTTATAATTAGTAAACCTAAAAACATAAAATATGTACTTATGTTAAAAAAATAAATTATGCTAAACTTTGCAACAAAATGGGAGGGCATGCTCCCTCCACTACTGAATCACATTATAAAAAATAGCAAGTCCCCCACCGATGCCGATATGATGGTGCTTTCAACCCTGACGTCAGTGTCGGCGTGCTTGCCAAACGTCGAGGGCAGATACGACCGCCGAGTAGTCTATCCCAACCTATTCCTATTCATTTCTGCCCCTGCTTCGGCTGGTAAAGGACGGCTGATGATGGCAAAAAAGATTGTCGAGCCTATCCATCGAGAACTCCGCCAAGCCTATCAAGATGAACTTGCACAGTTCAAAGCCGAAATGGAAACCAAAGGAAAGACTATCGACGTAGACGTGAAAGTACCTCAAACGATGCTTTTCTTGCCTGCCAACTCATCGGCTACGGCTCTCTACCAAACGCTCTACGACTGCGGTGGGTCGGGCTTGATTTTTGAAACCGAGGCTGACACTTTGGCAGCGGCTCTAAAATCCGACTACGGCAATTTCTCCGACGGACTGCGTAAGGCTTTTCACCACGAAACGATTTCGTACAACCGCCGCAAAGAGCGTGAGTATGTGGAAATTAATAACCCAAGATTGTCGGTGCTATTGGCAGGCACACCACGACAAATTCGCCACCTCATCCCCGATGCCGAAAACGGACTCTTTTCGAGATTTTTGATGTACCGAGCCAGTATCGAACTCGAATGGCTCAATGTATGGGATGAGCGCGACCTCTCTGATGATGAGTATTTCGATGCTTTGGGGGCTGAATTTTACAAGCTATACCAACGATTAAAGGGGTTAAGTTATAAGCTCTACGTTTCGCTCACGCCACAACAAAAGTCGCTATTCAACCAAAAATTCGAAGAGTGGCAATGCGAACTCACCGAGTGCTATGGCACATCAATCACTCCTTCTGTTCGCCGTATGGGGTTGATAGCCTATCGATTAGCTATGATACTCTCCGTCCTTCGTCTCAACCCAACCAGCACAATACCAGCCTCGCTCACTTGCTCCGACACCGACTTTGGTTTTGCTCTCGATATGGTAGATGTCCTAATCGACCACACGGTCGAGATTTTCGAAGAACTACCAGCGATAGAAGAATCGGATGCAACGAATGAACTATTACCATTAGAGAAAATGCTATTAGATGCTCTGCCTGAAAGTTTTAACCATAAAACTCTCGCTTCTGTTTCTTTATCTTTCAGCATTAGTTCTCGCACAGCACAACGCTATGTAAGACAATTTATTAAACTTAAAAAAGTAACTAAAATAAAACACAACCAATATGAAAAATGTAAAATTTGATGCTCGCTACGGACACATGCAAGCCCTCGTGTTGGGCAAGAAAACTCAATTCCACTCTGTCGAATTCAACCTCATTCGCTATCTTGCTAACCACTATCCATCAGCGAAGGTAGAATCCCTCGACATACCTCTCGACTTTGGCGAAAAAGATGCTATCACCGTACATCACACCGATGGAGCTTCGTTTCAGTACAGTCCTAAATATCGCATCGGCGAAACCCTAAAAGTTACCAACACCAATGTCGAAATCCGTATTACAGGCATCCGTATCGAACGCCTCTGCAACGCCACTGCCAAAGACGTACTCAACGAAGGTCTCGACATCATACGCAACGATGGAGTAAAATACTATTGCTATTTCGACCTCGACGAACTCAGCCTAATTCACTTCCGCTCACACCACCAAGCCTGGATATCGCAACTCTACCGCCTCTACGATTCCGACCTCGTACTCTCTAACCCCTACACCGTAGTCTACGAATTTGAATTAATTTAATTTTTTAGACACTTCCCTCAATATAGTTGCTATTGCTGCTATAGTAGCTATCCAATCGGACATCAAAACTATGTCGAGCAAAGCGAGTCCCAATGTAGGGACGCTCGGCTCGAGCGTCCGATGACCCGAAGAGGCAAAAATAACCATGGACTTTCAACTTTCAACTCGTATTATGATTTCTTTTTTTCGTGCGCCAATACGCAATACAAAACCATCGGCACAAGCATCCATCTTACAAATCTACAAATACATAATCAGCAATCGTGCATCGGATATTACTCGGCGTTTACGAGCCATAACAGACCCAAAAGAAGCACGGAAATACAAAAGCGAAGCATTTGACTATGTTACATTTTCGGGCTGTTTCTCATCGCGATGCACAGACGAATTAATAGAACATTCGGGTTTCCTCTGCTTCGACATCGACAAAATCGAAAGCGAAGAACGACTATTAAAGCTAAAATCTGATTTAGTGGCAGATGAGGAATTACACACAGTATTACTTTTCCGCTCACCATCAGGCAACGGACTGAAATGGGTAGTAGAAGTGCCCGACCGCCATTGGCTACGCTCATATTCTCCCCCTGTCTTAGGGGGAACTGACGAACGAAGCAAGAGCAGAAAGCAAGTTCACTTGCATTATGCCTTGCAAGGAGGAAGTCGCCAAAGGCAAATGGTCAAAGACCGAGGGGGTCAGAATATCAATATAATAAAAAACCACCGCCTCCTCTACGAACGCATCCGCCAATACCTACTCTCACAACACAGCATCGCAACCGACCACACATCCGACATAGCTCGCCCATGCTACCTCTGCTATGACCCTGATGCCTACTACGACCCACCAACCTTCAAAGACAACCCCGCTTCCAAATTACTAACAAGCAAACCAACTTCTCTGGAATATCAAGATAAGCGAAGCGTTCTGGAGATTCCAGTAAAAAACAACAAAAATAATACTGACTATGAAAACGATATTGAAAAAATTGTGCGAGAAATTGAGCATCGCCGTATTGATATTACTAATGATTACCATGATTGGATGCTGGTGGCTATGGCTTTGGCTGGGACTTGTGGTGCTACTGGTGAACACTATTTTCACCGCATCAGCCAATTTCATCCGAAATATAACCACTCCGAAGCGCATCGTATGTACCAATCGTGCGTCCGCAATACCCATGGCGCAGTTGGCATCGGAACGATAGTTTATTTACTAAATAGATAACAGATAACAGAGTACAGATTACGCCTTTGGTCAACAGTAGGGACTTTTTGCTATAAGCGAGAGCAGAATCAAGTTTACTTGAGTTATGCCGAGCGTAGCAAAAATCTTGAGCGAGAGCAAAAAAAACGGCATGCCGTGTCCGCAAAAATCCGAACGGCGACTGTAGACCGTTGACTGTAGACAAAATTCCTAATTTTTTTCAACTTTCAACTTTATGAAACGTGTATATAAATCCGACCTCGCTCGTGCTGCGGGGGTGTCGATGTCAACTATGCAGCGATGGTGTCGTGAGCATCAGGCTGAACTTACCGCCCGATTTACACCCCCTAGGGCGAAGATATTGCATCCGCTGGCAGTGCGATACCTATGTGATCATTATTGCATTGAATTGCCAGAAAAGTAGGGACGCTCGGCTCGAGCGTCTGATGACTCGAAAGGGGCAAAAATGACCATTGATTACAGATAACAGATTATAGATGCCCCTCAGTCTTGTGTCGATTGAGGGGTTGTTTTTTTGTGGTATTGCATAAACCAACTTTTTTTTGTAATTTTGCAACCTGAAATTTTGAAAAATGAAGAGTAGTAAAATTCAACATTTTGTAGGCGTGTTTATGACACTTTTGATGGTGGGCTATTTGGCTTGCCTTTCGTTGTGTCTGCACACTCACGTTATTGATTCTAAGGTTATTACTCACTCGCACCCTTACAAAACTTCTTCGCATACCCACTCGGGAGTGGAGATTGTTTTGATTAAATCTTTATCTGATTTTACTGCGTTGATATCTGACGAAAATGCAGATATTACGCCCTATTTCTCGCTTTTTTGCGAATATTTTACCCCCTCTTCTTTGCACGTTGAGTCGTTCTTCTTGACTCTTTCTTCATTGCGTGCACCGCCAGTTATTTAATTAAGAACCGAAGGTCTTTGAGCCTTTGGCGATAAAATTAGAAGTTTTCAATTCTTATTTTAATTATTCGGGTAGTTTTATTAGTCCGATAACTTTTATTTTATAACTTAATTAAATAACAACAATTTCCATTCAATGAAAAAAACAATTATACTCTTATTGTGCACTATGTTCTCTGCATTGTGCATCAATCTTAATGCCCAAAAACCATCCGATGCTAACCTCGTAGGTCACGTGATTGATGCGGCTACGGGCGAGCACCTTCCTTTTGTTACTATCCAACTTTCTAATACTTCGATTGGTGCTGTGTCTGACGCTTCGGGTCACTTCTTCCTTACCAACCTCCCTACTGGCGAAACTACTTTTATCTTCTCTATGGTAGGTTATCAAACCATCGAGGCATCTATGCTTCTCGTCGAGGGCAAAACCTGCGAAATCAATATCGCAATGGAAGAGGAGTCGCTGCTAATTGATGCTGTGGTGGTTACTGCCAACAAATACGAAACCAAAAAACGTGAGGCTACTACTATCGTAAACGTGATTTCGCCTCTTCTCATAGAATCGACTGCATCTAATACGATGTCGGACGTGCTTGATTTCCAAACTGGTGTGCGTGTGGAGATGTCGTGCCAAAACTGTGGTGTGCCTCAACTTCGTATCAATGGTCTCGAGGGACAATATACTCAACTTATGATGGACTCGCGCCCTATCTTCTCATCGCTTGCATCGGTTTATGGCTTGGAACAAATACCTGCTGGTATGGTGGATAGAGTAGAGGTGGTGCGTGGCGGTGGCTCGGCACTTTATGGTTCGAATGCTATCGGTGGTGTGGTGAATATCATCACTAAAGAGCCTGTGCGTAACTCGCTTAACATCGCTCAAAACACTCAAATTATGGGCGGTAAGGCATGGGATAGTAATACTAACTTGAACGGATCGTTTGTCACTTCTGACTCTAAAATAGGTGTTTTCCTTTTTGGTGTGCTCCGTCAGCGTGAGGCATACGACCGCGATGATGATGGTTTCTCGGAAATTCCTCACCTCAATAGTGCTACGCTTGGTTTGCGCTCATATTTCAAAACATCTGATTACTCGAAACTTACTCTCGAATATCATCACGTGACTGAAGCTCGCCGTGGTGGTAACAACCTCGACCGCCCTGAGCACGAGGCTGATATTGCCGAGTCATTGCGTCACAACATCGATGCTGGTAACCTTCGTTGGGACTATTATTCGCCAGATGAACGCCATTATGCTACTGCCTACTCTTCGTTGCAACATATTGGTCGTAACTCTTATTTCGGCACTGCGCAAGACATTAATGCCTATGGCGCGAGCGACGACATCACTGCCGTAGTAGGTGGTCAGTATCGTTTCCACATGTTTAACTGCTTGTTTATGCCTGCCGACCTCTCGGCTGGTGTTGAATATCAATATAATCGCCTCCGCGACCAAATCATGGGTTACGGTCGTGATATTCGCCAAAATGTTCACCTCTATGGTGGTTATGTGCAAAATGAGTGGAAAAACAAAGATGTGTCGTTCCTTATTGGTTTGAGAGGCGAAAAACACTCTATGCTCAAACGCCCAATCTTCTCGCCTCGTGCTAATGTGCGCTATACGCCTATCAAAGAGGTGGTGCTCCGTGCTACATACGCCAGCGGTTATCGTGCTCCTCAAACTTATGATGAAGACCTTCACGTTGGTGCTGTAGGTGGCGAAGTGTCGCTCATTCAACTATCTGACTCTTTGCGTCCTGAAATGTCGCACTCGGTCAGTGCTTCGGTCGATTGGGCTAAGAAAATCGGCGCTTGGGAGACCAATGCAACTTTCGAAGGTTTCTTCACTCAACTCAACGACGTATTCTCGTTGGTCGAAAATGGTCATGACGCATTGGGCAACCTCTTGCTGTTGAGAACTAACGAAAAAGGTGCACGCGTATATGGTATGAATATTGAGGGTAAAGTGGCTTATAAAACTAAATTCGTGTTCCAACTAGGTTATACATACCAACAAAGCCGCTATATCGAGGCAGTTACTTGGAGCGAAGATGAAAGCATATTGCCACAAAAACGTATGTTCCGCACGCCTGACCATTATGGCTATTTCATGGCAACATACGAGCCAATCCGCAAATTCACTATCAACCTCAATGGTAAACTCACAGGCCCTATGCTCATTCAGCACTATGCAGGTTATGTCGATAGAGATGAAGAGGTGTTGTCGCCAACATTCTTCGATATGGGCATCAAATTGGCATACGAAATTCCATTGTATCGCCTCTATTCATTGGAAATTAACGCAGGTGTGAAAAACATCTTTGACTCATTCCAACGCGATATTGACCAAGGCATCAACCGCGACGCAGGCTATATTTATGGTCCATCATTGCCAAGAACATATTTCTTTGGATTGAACTTTAAGTTGTAAGCGAGAGAGGTTATATAAACATATAAAAGAGATACATCACTAAATGGTGTGTCTCTTTTGTTTGAGTATTGTTGGGGGTATTGTGTATATGGATTTTTTTTTGTAATTTTGCGGGCTGAAAATTATAAACATTAATATAAATAGATTTTATGGCTACTACTGCTGATTTTAAAAACGGAATGTGCCTCGATATCGATGGCCAATATTTCTTTATTGTTGAGTTCTTGCACGTTAAACCAGGTAAAGGTCCTGCTTTCGTACGTACAAAATTGAAAAATGTTACAACTGGTCGTATCTTGGATAAAACTTGGAACTCAGGTGTAAAAGTACAAGAAGTTCGTATCGAACGTCGTCCATATCAATTCTTGTATCGCGATGATATGGGTTGCAACTTGATGAACAATGAAACATTTGAACAAGTGTCGGTTAACGAAGAACTTATCAATGGTGTTAAATTCATGAAAGAGGGTGATCAACTTGAAGTTGTGGTTCACGCAGAAAGCGAAACTATCCTCTATGCTGATATGCCAACTCATGTTGTTATGGAAATCACTTATACAGAACCAGGTTTGAAAGGCGATACAGCTACTAACACATTGAAACCTGCAACTGTTGAAAACGGTGCTGAAGTGCGCGTGCCTTTGTTCATCAATGCTGGTGACAAAATCAAAATCGACACTCGCGATGGTTCGTATGTAGAACGTGTACGCGAATAATAGATTACAGAGTACAGATTATAGATAACAGATATTTGTTATTGATATAAAAAAAGAGCAACTCGATTGGGAGTTGCTCTTTTTTTTATGTTAATTGGTTATTTGAATGAGGCGGGTTGGTTGAATTGGGCGGATATTCCGGAGAGACTGGAACGCTTCGCTATACCAGGGGAATACACATTGTGAGTGGGTGTGGAAAATGTAGGTTTTCTTGCTTGCAGGTTGCTTGAGGGTTGCTGTTGGTTAGGACACACTGTGAGTGTGTGTTGTGTGGGGATGGAAATAGTAGTGTGTTGATTATAATTGTTTGAATTCACTTGGTGTCATTTTTACATGCCGTTTGAAGTAGCGATTGAAGTAGGTTGAACTTGGAAAATTTAGTTCTTCGGAGACTTGAAGTGTTGTTTTGCCCTCTTTTAATAGGATTTTTGCTTTTTGTATCACTGCTTTATTTATCCAATCCATTACACTGCTGCCACTTTGTTGTTTGATTATTGCAGAAAGATAATGTGGTGTTATACATAGTTTTTCGGCATAAAAAGGTATGTTACGATGTTCTTGACAATGTATATTTACTAATGATATAAATTGGTTGAGTTTGAGGTTGTTTTTGTTTGTGGAATTTTCGTAGTGTTTATGTTGGGCATAGGCGATGAGTGCGGCAATTTGCTTGTTTACAAATTCGTATGATGGGTTGTTGGATTTTAATGTATCTGCAATCATGGAGATAGTTTGCTCAAAAATATGCATAAATTGGATGTCGGATATTACGCATATAAAATTGTTTATAAAATTGTCTCGCGCTCCGATTAGTTTGATATAGGCGTCGTCACTAATATTTTGTAATTCGACAATTGTTCCAGCAGAGCATAATATGATTGTTCCTGCTGAGATTTTGTAATCGACAAGGTTTACTGTTAATGTTGCCGAACCTGAGATGAGGGCTAAGATTCTGAAATCGGGTAAAGCATATGTTTGTCCGATTGAGAAAAAGGACTGTTGGGAGAAGTGTATGCCATAATTTACAGCATAATCTCCGTTAAAAATAGCATTGTTAATAAATTTGCTATTGTTTGGGATATTTAGTGTTTGGGTATTTTTCATCGGTGCAAAGGTAATGATTTTTTTGTATATATATTACTTTTTATTATAAAATCGTACAAAAAGATATTCTTTGGTCGTAATAAGATAGATTTGTTTTGGAAGATTTTAGCGAACTTTGCAATCATATAGCGAAAATGTGTTGCACCTCAGCTTAACTTAAATAAATTTGGTACCGCACTCGGTTTACTACATTTTTGTACAAACTTTAATTTATATGAAAATGGAAGGTTACACTTATTTTTTTAACATCTGGCCTTGGATGGGGTTGGGTGCTGCTATCGTTTTGATAGTCTTATTGTTTTTTACAGATTTTTTGTGTGTAGAAAAAGAGAAATGTAGATGGAAAGATCCATATTGGCTTTCTTGGGTATTTATGGTTTGCTATATGTTGCACAATGTGGAGGAGTATGGTATAGATTTAACAGGTGTACATAATGGTTTTGCTAATGCAATGGCTGTTATTTTTGGGAGACCATTAGAGGAATATTTCTTTTTATGTGTAAATTTTAGTCTTGTGTGGGTTGCTGCTCCGCTTGCAGCTATTATTGCTAGATATAAGAGATGGCCTGTGTTGGCTACGGGTATGGCGGGTTTTATGATAGCAAATAGTTTAACTCATATTGTGGCTGGGCTTGTGAGAGGTTATAATTCTGGACTTGCTACTACTTTATGTTTATTTGTTCCTATTGCGATATGGACTCTTGTTGTGTGTTATGGGAATAATGGAATTAAGGGTTCTGCAAGATGGTGGAATTTGGGTATAGGTATTTTATATCACATAATAATGTTTGGTTCAATTCTTCCTGCTAAGTTTACGGGAGTAATTTCAATGCCTATTTTATCTGTTCTTATGTTGGTTGATGCTGTTTTGTTGTTTTGTTTGTGGATATTACTACAACGATTAGTTTATGGTTCCAATAAATAAAAAATAGCCTTCACAAAAAATTGTGAAGGCTATTTTTTTATATTTATTTTATAGGGTTATAGTGCGCATTCGAGGATGGCGCGTGCTACTGCTCCGTTTACGTTTTTGCATTCGCCGAGTAGGGTGCCACGCTCGTTGAAGCGACGTTCGATTTCGGCAATGGTCTCTTCGCCAATATTGAGTTGAGAGAGGCGAGTGGCGAGGCCGAGTTGTGAGAAGAATTGCTCGGTGCGTCCAATAGCTTCGGCAATGCGGATGCCGTCAGTGCCTTCGGTAATACCCCAAACGCGTTCGCCATATTGGAGGATTTTGTCGTGTTTTTGTTCGCTAAGGACAGTCATAGTGCCAGGGAGAACGATGGCGAGAGATTCGCCGTGAGTGACACCGTGAAGGGCAGTGAGTTCGTGGCCGATGTTGTGAGTAGCCCAGTCTTGAGGTACGCCCATAGCGATGAAACGGTTAAGGCCCATAGTGGCAGAGAGCATATATTGCGACATAAGGTCGTAGTCTTGTGGATTTTCTTGGATTTGTGGAGCAATTTCGATGAGGTTGAGGAGGATACCTTCAGCCCAGCGGTCCATAAGAGGGTTGATGTTTGGAACAGTGAGGTATTGTTCCATAACGTGCACGAAAGTGTCGGCGATGCCACAAGCGACTTGATAAGGAGGGATAGAGTAGGTTACTTCGGGGTCGAGGATAGACCATTGAGGGTAGAAAGAGTAGAAACCATATTTCTCTTTAGTTGCGAGATTGGAGATAACGGCGCCGTTGTTCATCTCTGAGCCAGTGGCAGGCATAGTCATAACAGAAGCAAAAGGGATTGCGCCAGTTACTTTTTTAGGGTCGAGAACGAGGTCCCAAGCGTCGCCCTCGTAGCAGATAGCGCAGGCGATGAGTTTTGTGCCATCGACAGTAGAACCTCCACCTACGGCGATGATGAATTCGACATTTTCAGCCTTGCCGAGTTCGACTGCTTTGCGAAGAGTTTCTACTTTAGGGTTAGGTTCGATGCCCCAAAATTCGACGATTTCGTGGCCTTTTAGAGCTGCAATTACTTGATCATATACACCATTGCGTTTAACGCTACCACCACCGAAGGTGAGCATTATTTTGGTAGGACGAGTGAATTGTTTTTCGATTTTGGCTATTGAGCCTTTGCCAAAGATGAGTTTGGTTGGGTTTTGGAATTCGAAGTTTAGCATAGTATTAGATATTTAGTAGCGAGTAGCGAGTAACGAGATTTTGGTACTCCGCTTCGCTTCGTTAGTATTTGTTTGTTTTAGAAGTTTTGCATGTCGCAGAGTTTTTTGTATTGTCCGTTGAGGGCAATGAGTTGTTGGTGTGTGCCTTGCTCTATGATGCGACCTTCGTGGAGTACGCAGATGAGGTCGGCAGATTTGATTGTAGATAGGCGGTGGGCAATGACGATAGCAGTGCGGTTTTGCATGAGGTGTTCGATTGCATTTTGTACAAGTCGTTCGGACTCGGTGTCGAGCGCAGATGTTGCTTCGTCGAGAATGAGAATAGGTGGATTTTTGAGTATGGCTCGAGCTATAGATATGCGCTGACGTTGACCGCCAGAGAGGCGAGAGCCACGGTCGCCAATGTTGGTTTGATATCCATCAGGCGTTGCTATAATGAAATCGTGGGCGTTGGCAATGCGAGCAGCTTGTTCTACTTCGGTTTGTGTGGCAGATTCTACACCAAAGGCAATATTGTTATATATGGTGTCGTTGAAGAGGATAGCCTCTTGGTTGACATTTCCCATGAGGTGGCGAAGGTTGTGTGTAGAGAGATGGCGAATGTCGATGCCGTCGATTGAGATAGAGCCCTCAATGGTATCATAGAAGCGAGGGATGAGGTCGACGAGAGTGGATTTGCCAGAGCCAGATTGTCCGACTAGAGCAATGGTTTGCCCCTTGGAGATGGTTAAGTTGATGTTTTTTAGCACCCACTCGTCTTGGTACTTGAAAGATACGTTGTTGAAACAGATTTCGTGGTTGAAAGAGTCGATGGTTTGTGGTGATGGTATCTCTTTGATATTGTTTTCGGTGTCGAGAATGGCATCGATGCGTTGGAGCGATGCTAATCCCTTTTGGATGCTATAGCCAGCTCGTGAGAGCTCTTTGAACGGATTGATGATGCTATAGAAAATGACGAGATAGTAGATAAATTCGGGTGCAGTGATGCCTCCATTGCCCGAGAGAATAAGGTAGCCACCATACCAAAGTAGGATGGCGATTACGGCAGTACCGAGAAATTCGCTGACTGGGTGGGCAAGGAAATAGCGAGTGTGTATGCGATTGAATGTGTGGCGAATAGTTTCGTTGAGAGCTTGAAAGCGTTGGTTGAGTTTCTCTTCTGCATTGAAGGCTTTGATTATTCGCAGTCCGCCAAGAGTCTCTTCTATTTGAGCAATGAGTTCGCCTGAGAGTTGTTGTCCAAGTAGAGATTTTCGTTTGAGTGATTTGCCTATACGACCAATAAGTAAACCGCTGATGGGTAGTAGGATAAGTACGAATATAGTGAGTCGCCAACTCATAGTGAAGAGCACTATGAGGTAGAGGAGTATCATAATTGGATTTTTGAAGATAGTTTCGAGCGAAGCAATTATAGAAGCTTCGATTTCAACTACATCGTTGGTCATACGGCTTATGATGTCGCCTTTCTTCTCGTTAGAGAAGTAGCCGAGATGAAGAGATGTGATTTTGCTGTAAACTGTATTGCGTATGTCGCGGAGAATACCTGTGCGGATTGGCACTAAGGATGCCGAAGCGAGGAATGCAGAGAGAGTTTTGAGTAGTGTCATCACGATAAGATATACGCCTAAAAGCATTAGTGCAGTAGACGCACCGTGTTGGTTTATAAGTGATTCGATGTAGGCGTATATGTTGTTTTTACTGATTTCGAGTAGAGAGTTTAGTGATGTGATTTGCGAAAAAGGGATGTGTGTGTGCGTGTTAGTGTCCATACCGAAAAGGATTTGTAGAATCGGTATGATTGAGGCGAATGAGAATAGGTTGAATATGGCAGTGATGAGATTTAGGAATATATTGGCAATCACATACCACTTATATGGAGAGAGAAAGCGACGGAGTAGAGAGAACATAATTCAGTTAATAGTTAGTAGTTCGAGACTACAAAGGTAATAAAAAAAGCACAATGTACAATGCACAATGCACAATTTTTTGATTTTAGATATTCGTTCCAAATTTTTTTAGTAACTTTGCAAGGTAAAAGAGATAACTTATAATTCTTATTGACTATATATTAGTGGACGCACGAGCCGTGCGTCCCTACTTTAAATTTTTGTTTAATGGAACAATATATTGTATCAGCGCGAAAGTATCGTCCGCAGACGTTTATGTCGGTGGTAGGTCAGGCTGCGTTGACTGCAACACTAAAAAATGCAATAGCCAATAATCATTTGGCGCATGCCTATCTGTTTTGTGGTCCGCGTGGTGTGGGTAAAACCACTTGTGCGCGTATATTTGCAAAGACAATCAACTGCTTGAATCCTACCGCAAATGGTGAAGCATGCAACGAGTGTGAATCGTGTAAGGCATTCAATGAGCAACGTTCGTTCAATATTCACGAATTAGATGCTGCATCAAATAACTCGGTAGATGATATTCGTAATTTGGTTGACCAAGTGAGAATTCCGCCTCAAATCGGTAAATATAGTGTTTATATTGTCGATGAGGTTCACATGTTGTCGGCAGCGGCATTCAATGCTTTTTTGAAGACATTGGAAGAGCCACCTGCTCACGCAATATTTATTCTTGCTACAACAGAAAAGCATAAGATTATACCTACCATTTTGTCGCGTTGTCAGATATATGATTTCAATCGTATTACGATAAACGACACAGTGGCACACTTGCAGTATGTGGCGAAAAATGAGGGTGTTGAAGCGGAAGATATGGCGTTGAATGTAATCGCTCAAAAGGCAGATGGTGCGATGCGTGATGCCTTGTCGATATTCGATCAAGTGGTGAGTTTTTGTGGTAATAAGATTACGTATCAAGGTGTTATATCTAATTTGAATGTATTAGATTATGATTACTATTTCAGATTGGTTGATGCCCTATTGCAAAATCGAGTGCCAGAGGCATTGATGATATTTGACGAGGTGTTGAGCAAAGGGTTCGAAGGACAACATTTCGTGGGTGGATTATCGTCGCATTTGCGTGATTTGATGGTTAGTCGTGACGAGATGACATTGCCTTTGTTGGAAGTAGGCGAGTCGATTGCCGAAAGATATAAAGAACAATCTAAGCGTTGCGAATTGTGGTGGCTGTATAAAGCATTGGAATATGCTAATGATTGCGATTTAGCATATAGAGCAAGTCGTAATAAGAGATTGTTGGTAGAGGTGATGTTGATTCGTGTTGCTGGACTTATATCGGGAGGTGTACAGTCAAAAAAAGTTGAACCGGAGTTGCCGTTGATAACTGTTGCGCCAACTCCGGGAGGACAAAATGATAGACAACAGTCAACAGTCAATAGTCAACCAACTATTGCTAATCCACAATCGAATGCTGCACAAGCTGAGAAACCTGTAGTTGTGGGTGCGCCTATAGTGGTGCAAAGACCGAAAGTAGTTAGCGTTTCATTGAAACCTACGGTTGTGAACGAGGCAACCCAATTGCCACAAAAGCAAGAGGTAGCTACAGAGGCAGTTCCATCTACGCCGATTGTTCAGGAGATAAAGCAAAACGATTTCACCAACGACGATTTAGTGCGTGCGTGGCGATTATATGCTAAGAAGATAGAAGGGGAGTTGCATACATCGAATACAATGCAAAATTTCCTTCCAACCAAAGTAGATGCCTCCTCGGTTATCGTGAAGTTGATTAATACAATGCAATTAGAAGCATTAACTCGCCATAAGCGTACGTTAGAGCAGTTTCTTGCAAATGAGTTAGGAAATAGTGGTATTACGATGCAGTTTGTAGTTGAAGAACAAACCGAACAGCCAATATTCTTGACTAAAGATGAAAATTTCAAACGAATGCAAGAGATAAACGCAGACTTTAAACACCTTAAAAATGAATTAGGTTTAGAGTTGATATAGGGAGTAAGGAGTAAGGAGTAGGGAGTAAGGAAAATAATATTATAAAAATCTTCATTTTGCTATTGCAGGGTGAAGATTTTTTTATACCTTTGCATTCGTAAGCCTACGCTGGGAATATGTCTATTTTTCTTAAGGGTGGGTTTACGGACATATAGTTATAGGCGTTTATCGACGCTTTGTTCTGACGTTTTCGAAACTTCGCAACTTTCATTACGGTATTAAGAACATAGCAACGTTAGATGTCCTACGGGTATGTTATAGCCATACCTATGTGGTGGTGTATTTATATACATCGTCATGTTGTGGTATAAATATATAGCATATTAGCGTGGGCTTTGTGTTGTCAGTTACAATACCAAAGGCAATGCGAAGGCCTCGAAAACGTGGAACGACAACTGTCGAGTTCCACGTTTTTTTTGTGCTTATTTGTATGGTTTTACAGAATGCTTCGCTATTATGGATATTATAAAAATAAAAATAGAAAAACACATATTGCCTATGAACAAATAATACATTATTGATGTACGCACTATAATTTCACGTGTAAGGAAAAAGTATTTTAAAGAAGTTTCACACTTTTTCTGTGTTTGCATCTAATTTAATTACGAAACTGGGAGGAATCCGAAAATCCTGAAATAGAGTAGGAAAAAAAATAAATTTATGATTTATGACAAAAAGAGAAAAAGCAGCAAATGTTTTTGAAGACTTAATGAATCAGATAAAGCATCCTATGAGATTAGGTAAAGAGTATTATTTAAGTCAAGTTGATAATCCGAATTCGAATATGGTAGCTCTTGTATATGATGCGTTTTCAATATTGAGAACTGATATTGATGCTGTTTCTATTAAAGGAAAATTTAGGATGGATGCAACACCAGAGAAATTAGATGAGCTTCTTTGCGAATATAGTTATTTATTATGGAATGATTGATCATTTGATAAATAATTTATTTCATTTTAAATTATGTTACATTAACAGTTAAAAATTTATGAGAAAATTATTTGTAAATATTGTTTTAATAGCAATAGGTTTAGTTGTTTTTAATTCATGTGAGCAAAAACCAGATTCAGGTGTAGAACCTCCAAAGCCTGATGTTGAAGACCAAGAGCCAGAAATAGACACAGGTATTGGTGTTGAAAATGGTCATGAATACATTGATTTAGGATTGTCCGTTAAATGGGCAACTTGTAATATTGGGGCTGAAACACCTGAAGATTATGGTGATTATTTTGCATGGGCTGAATCAAAATCGAAAAAAACATATACGGAAGATAATTACATTTATTGTAAAAAAGAGGTGGTAACAGGTCAAGTTTCAGCGTGGTATGAATATCATTTTAAGAAATATGTTAGAGAAGAAGATTATGAATATAATCGTTTTTATGATAATAAAACAAAATTAGAAAAAAAAGATGATGCTGCTTATATAAATTGGGGTGGAAAATGGAGAATGCCAACGGAAGATGAATTTAATGAACTTATTAATTTTTGTACATGGGAAAAAACTATTCAGAATAGAGTTGCAGGTTATAAATTAACCTCAAATGTAGATGGTTATGAAGATCGGAGTATTTTTTTCCCTGCGGCAGGTTATAAGTCAGATAATGAATTAAATTATGCTCGTATTAAGGGGTATTATTGGTCAAGTACTTTAGGGGATAACTCGAGTGGAGCTTCAATTTTCTATTTTGATTTGGACTATGAAGATTGTGATATTAGAGGAAAAGATAGAGAAAATGGATTATCTATTCGCCCAGTTTGTCCGTAAAAAACAATTTAACACATAAATTAAATTTTTGCTTAACTCTAAAAAAATAAAGATTATGAAAAAGATATTCTCAATTTTATTTGCTTTGTTTATTACAACAATGGTATTTGCAGATGTGGTAGAAGTAGATGGTATTTATTACGATCTTGATACAGAAAGCAGAATTGCAGAAGTAACTTCAGGTACCAACGGATATTCTGGATATATTACTATACCATCGACGATAGCCTATAATGGAGAAGAATATAGAGTTGTTTCTATTGGATATTGTGCGTTTTTAAGAAACTCTAATCTAATTTCTATCGAGATACCTAA
>JAZQRP010000177.1:0-5256 GCA_045629685.1 Candidatus Aphodosoma sp.
CCGCTTGGCCTCCGACTTTATTGTATTTTTATGGGTGTTTTGAGGGTAGGGTGAGGGTTGCTTGTAGTATGCTGTATCCTATACTTAAATTTTGGGGGACTTATTGTATTTTATTGAATGAAAAATGGGGTGAATTTTGGGCTTTATAGGAGGTTATTTTTGTCGATATTGATGTTGTTTGCATCGGTGTCGTTGGTTTGTGCTGAGCATTTTTCATTTGATCAATTTTATAATTTGGTGTTGAATTATTTAGGTGAAGATGATGAGGGGGATGCTTTAGATGTGCAGGATTTGGAGTTGCGTTTGCGTAGGGTGTACGATAATCCGATAGATTGGAATCGGGCTACGCGTCAGCAATTTGAGGATTTGCGATTTGTGAGTGATCAGATGATAGAGGAACTTTTGTTTTATGCTGATTATTATGGTCCTGTACGTTCGTTATCGGAATTAAAATTAGTGCACGATATAGAGTCGCCATTGCTGTTGTTGCTTCCGTCGGTTTTGTATGTGGGTGATGTGGTGGATAGTGTGAGTTGGGCAGATGCGTTTCGTTATACAGAACATCGAGTTACATTGCGTTCAGATGTAACATTAGAACAGCGTAAGGGTTATGAAACAGGACATTATCTTGGTGCTCCGTTTCGATTGTTTGGGCGATATGATTTTGAGGCGGGGAATAATTTTCGTGTTGGATTAGTTGCCGAATCTGATGCTGGAGAACCTTGGTTTTTGTATGGAGGTCGTGGTTTTGATTTTTATCGAGGCTTTGTCGAGGTGTCGAATTTATCGAAGATTAGTCGTGCTGTAGTTGGTGCATATAGGGTGGGATTTGGACGTGGATTGTTGTTCGGTCAGCAGTTGTATGGAAATCGATTGTCGCAGGTGTTTAGTCGGTCAACATCGTATGGTGTGAGTGGTTATGGTGGAGTTTCCGAATTGCCTACTCTGGTTGGTGCTGCGGTATCGGTAGGATTGAATAAATTTTCTGTTACACCATTTTATGGATATACATCGCTTGATGCCGATACTACGGGTGGAGTGTGGCACTCTTTTTCTACTTCGGGGTATCATCGTTCTGAGAATGAAATAGCACGTCGTTCATCTCTTGGTTTGCATACTTTAGGAGTGAATATGAGTTATAATCAGCGATTTGTTAATGTGGGGGTAACAGCGTATGGAGGATTTTTTTCGTTGCCTGCTGTAGTTGGTGTGGATGATTGGTCGGCTAATGATTTTGTGGGCAATTATCAGTGGGGTGTGTCGGTGGATTATGGATTTCATAAAAATAGAGTGTGGCTTTTGGGCGAAACTGCATTGGCGCAAGGTGTGGCGGTTGCTACAACTAATTCTCTTTTGATTAAGCCATTAGGTGAGTTGCAGTTCGCGTTAAATCATCGTTATTTTTCTCCTCGTTATCATGCTTTTTGGGCAAATACTTCATCTTCGTTGTCGGGAGTGAATGGTGAACATGGAGCAAGTTTTGCAATGCAAGTGCCAGTGGGGAAGTCCAAGAATTTGTCGTTTTTGGCGGATGTGTATAAGCCGTTGTGGGCATCAACGATTATATCGTCTTCGCAAATAGGATATGAACTTCGTTCGCAATTTCAGGGTCAACTATCATTTGATAAAACTATTTATACGTCGTTGCGCTATAAGGTTCGACCTACATGGTATCGTAGTGATGATTGGCATTTTTTGCAATCATCAACCGATAGAGTGGGGCAGTTGTATCTGAAAATTTCGTATAGTGCGAGTAGTTGTATGTTTACGACAGGAGTGCAAGCTAATATTGCACAAGAGAAGATATCTTCAGAATATACAAAACCTACGTTTGGGTGGTTGTTTTATCAAGATGTGGCGTATGATGTTGGGGTGGTTCCATTGCGATTGAAGGCTCGGATGGCTTTGTATGGTGCACCTACTTGGGCTAATAGATTTTATCTATATGAATCGGATGTGCCGATGTCGGGTTATACGCCAGCGCTATATGGTTCGGCATTTAGGTGGTATTTGATGGCAGATTATAAGTTTAAGTTTGGACTTACTGCGGCTTTGCGAATTGCGCAAACTATCTATTCAGATAGAGATGTTATTGGTTCGTCGCATGATCAAATAGATAAACCTTATCGCACTGACATACATATTTTGCTTTCGTATAAAATAAAGCATCGCAAATCTCGTTAAAGTCAAATAAAATTAGTAACTTTGCATTCCCTAATTATTAAATCTTAACTTTTTATGAACGGCGATCCAAAACTCTATAATCTTCTCGATGAATTAGGTATCGAGTATAAATATATTGAGCATCCAGAAGCTCCGACTATTGAAATAGCTAAACAATATTGGGCAGGGCATGATGCTCGTCATTGTAAAAATCTGTTTTTCCGTAACCATAAAGGAAATCAGCACTATTTGGTGTTGCTTGATTGTGATGCAGAGATGAATATTCATGCAATAGAACAACAGTTGCATCAAGGAAAACTCTCGTTTGCATCGCCAGAGCGTTTGATGCGCTATTTGGGAGTTAAGCCAGGTTCGGTTACTCCATTTGGTTTGATTAATGATGTAGGTCATCATGTTATTGTATTTGTTGACCGCAATTTGCAACAAGCCGAGCGAGTGTCGTATCACCCATGTGAAAATACTGCATCTTTGATTATTAAACGTACCGATCTCGAACGATTTCTTGATTATCAAGGTAATCGTTGGGAGTGGATAGATTTGTATTAAAAGTTATTTATGAAGAAGCTATATTTGTTTTTTTTATTATTTATTTTTGCTTTTTCGTTAAAGGCACAGCAATATGTGCCTACGTCTGAAAATTTGAGAGCAAGAAAAGAATTTTCAGATATGAAGTTTGGTATATTTATTCATTGGGGAATTTATAGTATGTTTGGTCAGGGTGAATGGTATCTTCATAATGCTAAACTTAATCCACAAGAGTATGCCAAGGCAGCTTCAGGTTTTTTCCCTGCTCGATTTGATGCGTCGGAATGGGTTGCTGCGATTAAAGATTCTGGTGCTAAATATATTACATTTACATCTCGTCATCATGATGGCTTTTCGATGTGGAATACTGCACAGTCGGGTTATGATATAGTGGATTCAACACCTTATGGTAAGGATATCATTGCTCAATTAGCAGATGAATGTCATAAGCAGGGTATAATGCTTAATCTTTACTATTCTCATATTGATTGGACTAGAGAAGATTATCCTCAAGGTCGTACTGCTCGAACTAAATACCGTGACCCTGCCAAAGCCAATTGGGATTCGTATTATAATTTTATGAATAATCAATTGACTGAATTATTGACTAATTATGGTAAAATTGGTGTTATTTGGTTTGATGGTTTCTGGGACCATGATATGGATACAGTGCCTTTTGATTGGCAATTGGACTATCAGTATGATTTAATTCATAGATTGCAGCCTTCTTGTTTGGTAGGTAATAATCATCATGTTAATGTTCATCAAGGGGAAGATATTCAAATATTTGAACGTGATGTTCCTGGTGAGAATAAAGCTGGATATTCTGGTGATATGGATATAAGTAATCTTCCACTTGAAACGTGTCAAACAATGAATGGTATGTGGGGATATAAGGTTGCAGATCAGAATTATAAATCTCTTGATGATTTGATACGTTTGTTGGTTAAAACTTCTGGTATGGGAGCCAATTTATTACTTAATATTGGACCTCAACCAAGCGGAGAACTTCCAGCTGTAGCTCTTGAGCGTCTTAAAGGAATGGGAGAGTGGTTAAAGGTTAATGGCGAAGCTATATATGGTACAGTAGCAGGAGATATAAAACCTCAATCTTGGGGAGTGACAACTCGTAAGGATGATGTACTTTATGTCCATATTTTGGATAAAAATATTTCATCGTTATATCTGCCTCTTGATTTTAATATTAAGTCTATTACAGCATTATCAGGTGATACTAAAATTAAGTATGAGAAAACCAAAAATGGGGTAATTTTAAATTTTTATGAACCTTTAGATGGACCCGATTATATAATAAAAATTATAGAGAAAAAATGAAAACCATAATTTTAAGATTTTTAAATTTTGTGATATTTGCTATTTTATCATGCTTGGGCGTTTCTTCAAGCGATCAAGTGATGGCAATGTATGGTGTGCCATCGGGCGAATTTCAAATATCTGGACGAGTGAAGAATCTTAAGTCAAAACCTATACGAAAAATTGAGGTGGAAATAAAAGATTCAAGAAATAATACTTTGGGAGTAACAACTACAATCAAAGATGGTTCTTTTCAATTTGATTATCAAGGGTGGCCCCATCGAGAGATTTATCTTATTTCACGTGATGTGGATGGTTGTCGCAATGGAGCATATCAGTCTGATACAACAGTTATAAAACTCGATTATCCTAAACAAAGTTGGAATCAAGGAAGAGCAACTGTAGATAAAAATATAACTTTAAAGTATAAATCAGATAGTAAGAATCGTAGATATATTAAGAAATGAGAGATGCAAATTTGTATCTCTTATTTTTTATGTTTTATTTTGGAGGAAACTTCAAAATGTACAAATAAAAAACATTCCTAACCTCCACCATAGCCTCAAGTAACCTATGCCGAAGAAGACTGACATAAATTTATAGGTTTTTTATTAGTGGACAACAAAATTACATCTTTTACATTATATATAATGAATTATAGGCAAAACTAAAATATTTAATATTATCTATGGATACAAATATTCTAGTTTTTACTATAAAAACACGAAAAATCTGAAAAACTCGAAAAATTATGTTGCAGGACATGTTTTTTATGGTATAAAAACGGCCAAAAAAGGCTCAAAAAGCGGTTGAAAATCGGATAAAACGCGAAATATTTAAAATTTTTCTTTTTGATGTACAGCAAGTTATAAAAAAGTTTCAAAAAAAAGATAAAAATATTTTGGTAGTTTGAGAAAAAGCAGTAACTTTGCATCCGCAATCGAGAGAGGTTGCCACTGAATGAAAAGACAGTGATTCTTTGAAAATCTGAAACAACAAAAATGTAGTATAAGTACAAGGTAAATAAAATACCACCGTCGATTTTTAACTACAATAAAGCTTGAGTTTAGGGACAAACGAATAAAAAAAATAAATGTACAATGAAGAGTTTGATCCTGGCTCAGGATGAACGCTAGCGATAGGCTTAACACATGCAAGTCGAGGGGCAGCATGAACAAAGCTTGCTTTGTTTGATGGCGACCGGCGCACGGGTGCGTAACACGTATGCAACTT